>NZ_CP186540.1:2037500-2337500 GCF_049389645.1 Alkalibacterium sp. f15 | reverse complement strand
TGGATATTCTTCTTGATCATAAGATATTTCGGTTCGTTTTGCATAATCCCACTCCTATATTGGTACGTACATATAGTGTACAACAATTATCAAATAAAATATACATGTATGATAATTTATTAAACTAACTTTCCAAAAAAATGTACGGCGGTTTTTATCATCCGTATATTCTTTTAGAGAGCAACTTTACCATTTCGAAATTGGACAACGCTTACCCTCTAAACTAACACGAAATAATGCATAACATCCACATTTTGTACACGTCTGATTTTTCAAAAAAGGACAACCTAGACAGATACGTAAACGTTCTTCCTTGATCCTCTCAGAAGTTAGATCTATTTCCAGACTCAATTGTTCTTCGATCAGTTCAATTTCATTTAAACTTGCGAGATTTTTTAACCTTTCACAACTTTCACAGCGGGTCATCGCTTATTCCTTGATCAGAATAGTTGATACGCTCATTGGGGGTAACGTAACAGCCATTTTTTTACCGTTGAGTTCATAATCTGAAAAAGCTACCACATTCACTTTATCTGTTTCTTCAAATGAATTATGTGCATCCATTTCATCAGCTACCACTATCCATCCTTCAGTCTCACCAGATAATTCTTTTTCAAAAGACAAGTCGATCGTTTTTGTTTCTTTAGTATCGTAGTTACACAATGATATTGCGATTTGACCATTTTTCTTAGATACTGTTAAATCGATGTTTTCCTGTGTTTCACCATAGGTATCTACAAACGTGGCATCCTGATGATGCTTATATAAATCAAACACATGATACGTTGGTGTTTTGATCATTTTTTCGCCTTCAGTTAGAAGCATTGCCTGGAGAACGTTGACCATCTGTGCAATATTAGCCATTTGGACACGATCAGCATGACGGTGGAAAATATTCAGTGTCAAACTAGCTACCATGGCATCTCGAATCGTATTTTGCTGGTACAAGAAACCTGGATTGGTTCCTTTTTCAACATCCAGCCATGAGCCCCATTCATCAACAATCAAACCAACACGTTTTTCAGGATCATATTTATCCATAATAGTCGAATGCTTTGTAATCAGTTCATCCATTTTCTTGGCACTATCGATGAGGGAGTACCACTCTTTCTCAGGGAATCCAGTTGCTGGACGTTTATCTTCCCACACATCGGCTAAAGCGTAATGATGCAAACTGATACCATCCATAAAGGGTGCAGCTATTTTCATGACCTGTTCCATCCAATTATAATCATCAATGTTTGGACCGCAGGCGATTTTGTAAACATGTTCTTTCGTATAATCTCTCACGTACGTCTGATAACGGCGATACAAGTCAGCATAATAGTCCGGACGCATATTGCCGCCACAGCCCCAGCTTTCGTTTCCGACTCCAAAGAATTTTAGATCCCAGGCTTTTACACTACCATTTTCTTTACGCAGCTTAGCCATCGGAGACTCGCCTTCGAATGTCATGTACTCGACCCATTCCTGCATTTCCTGAACGGTGCCACTCCCTACGTTACCGTTGACGTAAGCATCTGCGTCTAACAGTTCCAGTAAATGGAAGAATTCATGGGTACCGAAGTGATTATTTTCTACGATACCGCCCCAATGGGTGTTGACCATTGTTTTTCTGTTTTCGTTAGGACCGATACCATCTTTCCAGTGGTACTCATCGGCGAAACATCCTCCCGGCCAACGTACAACAGGGACATTGATCTGTTTTAAAGCTTCAACAACGTCTAACCTTATTCCTTTATCATTAGGAATAGCTGAGTCTTCACCTACCCAGACCCCTTCATATATACAGCGCCCTAAATGCTCCGCAAATTGTCCATAAATATATTTGCTGATCATTGGCCCTTTTTTATTTGTTGAGACGTTTATAGTCATATATTATTTGCTCCTTTGCATTTTATTGAGTTCTGATGCCCCATACCATTTCGTTGTTATCTCCATAAGCCGAAAATACGATTCTCATTTCATCATTCTCATCAGGTTGTTTAGTCATCACACCACTATAACTTACACCGTTTATACTCAGGGTCAGATACCCTTCAGCGTCAGTCCATTCACCCGCTATATCACCTGTGATTTTTCCATCTGACGTTAACTCAATAATTGAAGGTTCAATCATATCTGTAGCATTGGTTGTTCCAAAATTGAGGTATTCGTATTCTCCCCCAATTTCTTGTGAAGAGACTTGCCCTAATTCCGCCAGCACGCCACGGTATTCAAAAGGTAATTGGACTGGCCAATCATCCTTATTTTTCACCATCTGATGTACACGCACCTCGTGCATTTCATTCCCACTGTCGAAACGAGTATGGAAGACATTGAACCAATTATTGCTATCATCTATGACAACTGAATTATGGCCCGGTGCTCTGTAACCACCACTATTTAATCCACTGAAATTATAGTTTCCGGAAAGTTTGATTCCATAATTCTCATTGATATCCCCGGCTTCGATGATGCCTGTGTTATCCTTCATGTCCAAATAAGGTCCATATACATTCTCTGATCTAAATAAACGCATATTATAGCCACCTTGAGCTGTTAAGCCACCATAAGTCAAGAACAAGTAATAATAGTCAGATTCTTCATCAAAAACGATATAGGGTCCTTCACCGGATTGATGGAATCCTCCGGACAACTTGGTTCCAAAATATCTGTCGATTGTTCTGCCATCTTGAGTCGTGCCATCTTCACCTGGGTAAAGGGGGATCCCCGTTTTTTCATCTAGTTCAAGTAAATGAGTACCTCCAGACCAGGAACCATATACTAACATCAACTTGCCGTCTTCATCGTAAAACGGAGCCGGATCGATAGCGTTTGGAGCATAGTCTGTATTGTATTCTCTTTCTCCATTTCGTACCCATTCCTCTTTGAATTCAGAAACAATTCCCTCTTCAATCAATTCAGGTAAATGGGTCCCTTCATAGTGAGTGTTTCTCATGCTCCCATCGGTAGAATCTTTTGAAGTGAAACCTGAGTATATAATCGTATCTACATAAGTATAAGGTCCTTCAATATCTTGAGACGCCACCAAGGCTATCGCTGAACGTCTCCATGTCGAACTTGCTGAGTAAAAGAGTAAGTATGCACCTTTATCCCCATTCGCCCATTCGAACTTTTCATTCCAAATGGCGTCTGGTGCCCAAAGGTTGAACCCTCCGGCCGAATCAGCATCATCATGCCCAGCCCATTCAAATGTTTCTTTCAACGTATCAGCGGCGTTTCCTAATAAAATATTGTCTTCCATATTTTCATAATCACTGTACTGAGGGACTTCCCAATTTAGAAAGTCTGTTGTTTTGGCTTGCGAAATGTGCGTGCCAAAAACGTAATAGACCTTTTCGCCATCTTTATTTGTTACCAGAGTCGCTGCCGGATCATGGATAGAAACCCTATCCATTGCTCGTGTTTCCCATGCTTTTGTTTCTGGAGGCTCTACGTTACTTGATGATCCCATACATCCACTCACTCCTAAAGTCACTAAAATTAAAAGAACTAGTTTTAAAAAAAATGATTTAATTCTCTGCATTTGGCGTATCCTTCCCGTGATCAATTGACTGCAGGAGACCCAGGTTCTCCGAAAACTGGAAACCCATTTTCATCCCATCCGAAGATTTGAGCATTTGCGTGACGATCAGGATTGTCCAAGGGATCTCCTTCTTTATTTTTTTCAGGACGCGCATGAAAAATCAACACGTCATACTTATCATCCTCTGATTTTGTAAAAGAATTATGGCCGGGACCATAAAGGCTATTCTCTTCAGAAGAAACGAAAACCGGGTGTTCTGATTTATGCCAGGAATAACCATCCAGCAAATCACTCTCAGCATCTGCCCAAAGGAGTCCCATTGCATAATTTTCGTCAGTGGCACTAGCAGAATAAGTAATGAACAGCTTATCATCATTTTTAATGACAGCGGGTCCTTCGTTGACCAAAAATCCAATTTTTTCCCATTCGAACTCTGGAATACTGAGAAGTGTGGCTTGCCCCTTTAATGTCCAGGGATTTTCCATTTCTGAAATATACAGATTTGAATTGCCTGGAATTGCCGGATCTTTTTGAGCCCAGACATAATACAGCGTATCATCGTGTTCAAAAGTCGTTGCATCCAAGCAAAAACTATTGATATGTGTTTCGACCTGTCCTTTTTCAACCCAATCATCTGTCATTGGATCGTCTTCCGAACACTCGATGGCGTACATACGGTGTTGAAAAATTTCATTTTTTGGTTTATCTGAGGGTGCTGCGGCAAAATAAATATACCACTTGTTATTGATGTAGTGAATTTCAGGCGCCCAGATCAACTGGCTCATTTCTCCTGATTCGTGAGCATTCCAGACCGTTACTTTTTCTGCATTTTCTAAATCATTTAAATTTTTGGCTCTTCTTAATTCTATCGACTGATATCCTGGAACAGAACCGGTAAAATAATAAAAGCCGTCGTTATGTTTATACACCCATGGATCCGCTCTCTCAGGAACAATAGGATTTGTGTAATCGTATTCTTTTGACAACATGATCACTCCGTAAATTTAATTAATCGTTTTTCTTCTAAACCGAACATATTTAATCGTCTCGTTAGTTCTAATAATCCCACTGGATATATTAGAACTACTCCCACTGGATAAAAAATCACTAATACTGAAACCGTGAAGATCAACAATAAATTGAAAAAGGTTACTTTCAAGTTCAAGAAAGGGGCACCGATAGCCAACTTGATTTTATCACGTACTGCTCCTGAGGTTAGTTGAAGTACTGGTAATAAAAACAGAACATGGACGAACGTGAAAACAGAATATATCACTGTGATGTAGATTAAAAGATTGAGTTCTTCAACTTTAAAAACGATGTTCAAATTAAGAACCATAAAACCTATAACAACACTGTATAAAGCAGAAAGTTTCCAATACTTTTTCACATTCATTTTGTACAACCTTACAAATTGCTTGGTCATCGCTTTTAGTGATTGATGTCTATTATAAAAGTCTTCATCGGCCAATATCATCTGAACAGTTAAAGAAGATGGTATGAGACCGAAAAATACAAGTCCCGTCAACACACCTATGAACCAAAGCACATTAAGATAGATATAATACATCCCTACTTCTAAAAAACCCATTATCTTCTCCGGCATATCTTACTCCCTCCTTCCTATAAAAGCTTATTATCCTTTTACGCCACTTAACGCAACGTTTTCTATAATTTGTTTCTGGAAAACAATAAATATAATCAAAACAGGTAATAAAGAAATAACCGATGCAGCCATAATCAACGGATAATCCGTTTGAATGGCATAGGTCGCATTTAAGTTTGCTATTACTACTTGCAATGTTAATTTATCAGGACTTCTTAAATATAATAAAGGCGCAAGATAGTCATTCCAGGCAGCCATGAACCACAAAATAAATTGTGCTGCAATAGCTGGCTTGATTGCAGGTACGATCAACTTATAAAACATCTGGAAATACCCTGCACCATCTATTTTTGCTGCTTCAACGATCGAATCGGGTATGTTGGATAAATATTGTTTCAAGAAGAAAATCATTATAATGTTACCAAACAAACCGGGTATAATTAGTGGTAAAAGCGTGTCTACCCAACCGATTTGAGAGAAAATCGCAAACTGAGGTATCATAATACTTGGATATGGAATCATGATTCCAGCAAGCAGCAATAAGAATAGAAGATTCTTGAAAGGCAATCTTAATTTCGCAAAAGAAAAAGCTGCCAAACTAGACGTAAATGACCCTATGATGGTTACTGTAAATGACACTATCAAGGAATTTCTTATCCCACTCCATAGTGTATCGATTTCTAATAATCGTTGAAAGGGTTCAAATGTAATCGGATCCGGTATCCACTCAGGAGGAAGAGCAAAAACGCTGCTTCTTTCCTTAAATGCAGTGGACAACATCCATATAAGTGGCGCTATCATTACAACTGATCCTATGAGTAAAATAGTAAAGATAATGATATTTCCTATTTTAGATTCTCTTTTCATTTTATATCATCCTTAATCTAGTTTATAGCTGGATTTTCTGTCCATGTAAAATTGTAATGCAGTTATGGTAAAGATCAATAACCCTAAAACAACAGACATTGCTGAAGCATAGCCCATCTTCCAGTAATTGAACGCTTGCTGCCATAAATACCAGACTAGTGTTGCAGAAGAATACATTGGTCCTCCAGTTGGAGTCATGATATTGATTTCAGTAAACATCTGTGCACCACCGATGATATTTGTCACGATCAAGAAGAAAGTAACGGGTTTTACCATTGGCCAAGTAATATATACAAGACGCTGGAAGGAAGATGCGCCGTCCAATGATGCTGCTTCATAGAAAGTTCTAGGCACACTCTGTATGGCTGCTAAATATAAAAGCATTGAATATCCCAGCCCTTTCCATACTGTCATCAAAATAATAGCCGGCTTGATCGTAGCTGTATTTTGCAGCCAATTGGGTCCGTCAATGCCAATATAAGCTAAAGCCTGGTTAAATAAACCAAAATCACCGTTATAAGCCCACTGCCATAAAATCGAAATGGCTGCTAATGAAGAAACAACAGGAATGTAATAGATTACTCTGAAAGTGTTTTTACCTGGAATTTTTCTATTTAATGCTAATGCCAGTAAAAAAGACAATGTCAAGCCTATAGGAATACCTAACATCAGATAAAATGTATTGCCTAAGGTTGTCCAAAAATAGCTGTCAGAAAACAAATTGCGATAATTCTCTAAACCGATAAATGACATTTGTCTTAATCCATTCCAGTTTGTAAAAGAAGCATAAAAACTGATAAGTAACGGGACTAAAGCAAATAACATAAACCCAATGACTGGTGGTAAAACAAAAATCAAAGCATATCGATGTTCATTTTTAAATAAATTGCTTTTTCTTTTACGAGTAAAAGTTGAAATCCCCTCGCTTACTTCAGTATGGCTTTCATTCATGAGCTTGACCTCCTAATTAGAATATTAGGCTATCAATGCTGATAGCCCAATACATTCTAATAAAAATTATTGTTTTGATTGTTCATGTTGAGTAATAGATTGATCTAATAAATCCTGCATTCTTGGTTGGATAGTTTCTAAATATTCCTCTGCTGTCATATCTCCATCCACCACAGGTTGTATGTTTACAAAGAATTCATCATACCATTCTGAAGTATATGTTTTGGCTGCAGGTAAATTCCTACCATAATCACCAGCAATATCTAAGAATTCTTGTTTATTGTTTGGTAAAGACTCTGTATCTGATGCCCACTCTTCAGCGACTTCGATATTATTTGGAATCTGAATGTTTGCTTCAACTAACATTTTCTGAGCTTCTGAATTAGCTGAAAGATAAGAGGCCAATTCGACTGCTGCTTCCGGATGTTCTGTAGATTCAGAAACTGCAATTCCCAGTGAGCCTAACCATGTAGCAGATTCACCCGTTGACCCTGCTGGCCAAGGCATTAAATCATATTCAAAATCCAATTCATTAAACGTACTCATATCCCAAGGTCCGACCGGGAAGAAAGCAATTTCGCCATTCATAAATCTTTGGTAAGTATCAAGTGTCTGAGCTTGTTCAACTGAAGGTGTTAATCCGTGAACATTCTGTATATCCGCGAAGTACTGTAAAGCTTCTGCAAATTCAGGAGTGTTTACTGTTACTTCTGTTAAATCATCATTCAAGAAGCTAGCTCCATTGCTCCAGACAAAAGACTGTAATGACCAGTTAACGTTCAAACCTGTAGCCCACTGATTTTCAGAAGTCAATTCCTTCCCGACTTCAATAAATTCATCCCAAGTATAAGGTATATCGTTATCCGGTAATTCTATACCATCTGCTTCAAACATGGTTTTGTTATAGCCAAGAGCAAAAGGACCGACGTCTTTAGGCAGGGCATATAGTGAACCTTCACCAATTTTTTCGCCGTCATAACGGTAACTGTCTAAACCATATTGCCAGATATTATCTAAATCTACATCAATATTTTCAACATCTTCTGTTATGTCTCTAAGTATTCCATTATCTACGTAAGCCATGACATCACCTTGACCAACATAGAATACGTCAGGTATGTCATTACCAGAAATAGATGCCTGAAGCTGAGTGGCATACTGATCTGGGTCAGTAGCTATAACATCAACTGAGACGTTTGAGTTTTCTTCTTCGAATGCAGCAATTGCTAAATCATATGCATCTCTTTCATCAGTACCACCACGGAACATAAAGGTTAAATTGATATTTTCTTCACTTCCGCTAGTACTGTTACCTTCTTCTGAAGCAGTAGAGCCTTCTTCATCCGTTGCTCCACCACATGCCGATAAAACTAACGCACTTGCTAAAACAAATCCATTTGATAAAACTCTTTTTGACCAATCCATTTTTCATTCCTCCATATTTATATATATTTTAAATAAAAAATTAATACAACTAACGAATTACTACTCATTATAACTTCAAATTACCATTCCCTTCTTTAAAAATACACTTTCAATCATAAATGGTACGTACATTTACAACTAAAGCATCACTCCTCATATTAATAAATATCAATATAACCATAGGTATATCTTTACAAAGTGTGTAAAATACCTATTAATAGTACTTTTTAAACATTTTTTATGCATCATACAACCTAAATGATACAATTAAAAGTATGGTATCTCTTTTTTAATTACTTTTATTATATTAATTGATCATTTAATTGTACGTACCTTTAAAGATAATATAGCACTACTTTTAGAGAAGTGCAACCGTTTTCTTTAAAAAATAAAATATTTTAATTATTTATAAGACAATTGACTCATAAAGGGATGAGTTTTCAAGCTACTACTCTTGTGTCATAAGTTTTGCATCATTAATTTACAAATCAGTTACTTTAGAAGTTTTTTTTACAATCATAGTTAATAAAATTTATACATTTATTTTTTGTATATCCCTCTGACAAAATTACAGACCAATTCAATAAAAAGCAGTGTCTTTAATTTTTCTGATGGGAGGGTGCCTCGAAGAATGCGTATTCTTCAAAAGACCTCTCTATTCCATCTTTTTAAGGCAGGTCAAATACTAAATCATTAATAATAGTCATCATATCTTTTTCCATTACTGTAACCATCGCTCCATTTCTGGACGGATGTTCTGCGGTACAAAACCCAGTATACTAAGGTATTTCTTCTCCGTTTAAAAAACCGGGGTCAAATTGCGTTTCGTTATTTTATCTTGCCTAAGAAATCTCCTTATTTATCTCTCATGTAGCCATATAACTTGAATTTGCCAGCTGGTGTGTCAATAATGGTAACCGAAACGATTGAAACTTTATCAAGGACATAGTATAAATGACACTTGCCATCTGGACCTGCTGTAATATCAAGCGCATATTGGTACATTGCGGCACTTCCATTTAATGGGTCATCTTTTTCTTAAATGCTTCCCTTTCATATTTCCAGTCTGACAAATCATCAACTAGAGCCATTCAGCACACATAGTCATTCAAACACAAAAATTTTTCCATCAGAAATATATTCCCAGGATAGCAGATGGTGGAATGAAGCCTTATTTATTAATCTCCACGACTAATTAGTTTATTTTAAAAAAACTGAAATCTTATATCATTTTGACTAGAAATGATAAAGATTTCAGTTTATAAATGGTATCGCTGGGACATTTACTTCATAATTTTTTATTTATATGACAGACGAATCATGTTCCATGACAATGGCTTGATTTCTCCGGAAACTAAATTGTTATTTACATTAAAGGATTCATTATTTTTTATTTCCATTGACTCATGATTAGTATCTGTCGTGAGTTTTATATCGTAACCGGCCAATTCTGTTGCCTCAATAATTGACAAGCCTTCAAAATCATTCAGTTGCACATCGAATGAGAGTCTATCCTTTTCAGATCTATTGACTGCAAAAACAACTACTTCCTGACTTTCTTCATTCAATATCACTGTTGATTCTACAAACGGTACTTCTTTGAAATCTTTTGAATCATACGTCGGACTATCTGATTGAACAGTTAACACTTTACCGCGACCGAAATTGGACGCCTGCATAAATGGATAGAATGTCGGTTGTTTCCATACTTCGCCGTCTTTGATCGTCATGATAGGCGCAATAACATTTACTAATTGAGCTAAACAGGCAATTTTAACTCTGTCTGCGTTATTTAATAAAGTGATGATTCCGAGACCCACTAGTAAGGCATCTTCAAAGTTATAAATATCTTCAAGTAAAGGCGGTGCGATATCCCAAGGTTGACGTTTCGCATCAGCATCTTTTGAGTGATACCAGACGTTCCATTCATCAAATGATAAATTGATTTTTTTGTCTGAACCTTTTTTTGCTTTGACCGCATCACAGATGGAGACAACGTCTTTAATGAAGTGATCCATTTCACGTGATTTCGCCAAGAAATTAGGTAGATCATTGTCGAAGTTTTCCCAATAAAGATGCAGGGATAAGAAATCAACATGATCATACGCATGTTCCAGTACTGTATACTCCCACTCGCCGAATGTTGGCATTTTACTGCCGGAACTTCCGCAAAGGACCAGTTCAATTGAGTCATCGACCCATTTCATGACCTTGGCCGACTCGGCTGCTAAACGCCCATATTCGTCAGCTGATTTCGCACCGATCTGCCATGGGCCGTCCATCTCGTTGCCTAGACACCATGTCTTGATATTGTAAGGCTCTTTTGCCCCGTTCGCTTTTCTTAAATCACTCCAGTATGTTCCTCCCGGATGATTGCAATACTCGACAATATTTCTTGCAGCATCTACGCCGCGTGTTCCTAGATTGACGGCCATATTTACGTCGGTATTCGCTGATTTTGCCCACTTCATGAACTCTTGTAAGCCTACTTCATTCGTTTCAACAGACTTCCAGGCCAAATCCAGCCGCTTTGGCCGGTCTTCTTTCGGACCAATACCATCTTCCCAATTATAACCAGAAACAAAATTCCCCCCCGGATATCTTATAAGTGGGACATTCAGTTCATTGATAACATCGAGAACGTCTTGTCTAAAGCCTTCCTCATTTGCGGTCGGATGGCTCGGTTCATATATTCCTTCGTAAACGGCTCTTCCTAGATGTTCAATAAATGATCCGTAAATACGTTTATCGATTGTATCTAGAATTTGATTTTTACCTACCTTAACTGATGCTCTCATTTTTTTCCTCCCCTAAATTGGTACGTACCTTTAAAGCTAATATAGCACTGCCTCTTAAATAGCGCAATCGTTTTCCTAATGTTATCAAAACTAATTAGATTCATTAAATCGCTTACTTAGTAATATTGTAGACAATATTCGTGTTATAAGAATAAAGCCATTGCTACTTTAT
The DNA here is from genome assembly GCF_049389645.1 of Alkalibacterium sp. f15. Classification (GTDB taxonomy): domain Bacteria; phylum Bacillota; class Bacilli; order Lactobacillales; family Carnobacteriaceae_A; genus Alkalibacterium. The sequence goes on along the minus strand of NZ_CP186540.1, from coordinate 2,326,152 downwards.
TGATGTGTCATTAATATTATAGACATATTTAGTTATACGAAGGATGTTTTTAATGGAAATTCAAATGGTACAAAATAAAGAAAGTGCAAAAAAATATTTATTCTTAATCACATGGCCTATTTTTATCGAAGTCTTTTTACAAATGCTGATGAAACTGACGGATGTCTTTATGTTGAGTTTTGTATCCGATGAAGCTGTGGCCGCGGTCGGTGTGGTCAATCAGTTGATGACGTTTATGTTCGTGCTCTTTAACTTTACTGCGATGGGCGCAGGCGTCGTTGTCTCACAATATGTCGGAGCGAAAAAACTCGACTCTGTGAAGAAGACGATCACGACAGCTTTAACGATCAACTTTTTGTTTGGCTTAAGCGTAAGTTTGTTAGTCGGTTTTAACAGAGCCTTTCTGATCAATTTGTTTTCATTGGAAGCAAATCTACTTGCGCACGCGAACAACTATATAGCTATCGTCGGATTTGCGCTATTTGCTCAAGCGATGATTTTGACCATCTCTTCTATACTACAAGCCATGGGCTATACGAAAGACGTCATGAAGTCTGTCCTCATCATGAATGTCCTTAATGTCTTTGGTAATTACGTCTTTATCTTTGGGGCTCTTGGCTTCCCGGAACTTGGCGTGACGGGTGTTGCCATTTCAACGGCTGCTGTCAGAATCGTCGTGATGATAGGCATGTTGGTTATATTATTCAAACGCTCCCCTGTAGCCATCTCTTTTAAATCTTTTTTCAAAATGGAAAAAGATTTTGCAGATAAAATATTAGGGATCGGTATCCCTTCTGCCGGCGAGCAGTTATCCTACAACATGAGCCAAATCGCGTTGACTGTTATGATCACTACTCTCGGCGCAACGGCACTGGCTACGCGCGTTTATATTTTCAGTTTCATGTCGGTGCTGACGGTCTTCTCACTGGCCATAACTAAAGGGATGCAAATCTTCATCGGACAACTTGTCGGCGCACAAAAACAAGAAGATGCCTACCACTACATGTTGGCGGGTCTTAAAGTCGCCCTCGTTATCACGCTTATTATCGGCAGTTTTTTCGCCGTGTTTGGTACACAAATATTCAGTTTATTCAGTTCCAATCCGAACATCATTGCTTTAGGTTCAGTGATCTTGATCATGGAATTGATCATTCAACCGGCACGAACGGGGAATCTAGTCATCATAAGCGCCTTGAGAGCCGCTGGAGATGCTAAGTTTCCTGTACTGATCGGTATCACAGTGATGTGGGGAGTCCTGGTGCCACTTGGCTATCTTTTCAGTATTCATCTGGGACTCGGTTTACCCGGCATCTGGATGGCGATGATCATAGATGAATGGATCCGAGCAAGTTTGATGTATCTACGATGGAAAAACAAGCGGTGGATTGGGAAATCACTGGTTTTATCACATTAAAACCCAAATATCTGAGAGGCTAGGACCATTGTTCCGGCCTCTTTTCTTATACCAGCACCATAACCAATAAAAACGGCAGGAAGTCAGATTTAAGCTGACTTCCTGCCGTTTTTATTAACCTTATTACACTTGTGCAAGCGTTGTGACGATATATTGGTTCAAGATAGATTTGATCACTTCAATGTTTCCAGATTCATTTTCGATCTTATCGATTCCGAAAGCATAGTCTTCTAATTGCTTGAAGTCGATATTGCCATCAACGATGTCTTTACCTATTCCCTGGTTGTAAGAGCTGTAACGTTTGTCGACGATAGAATCCAGTGCTTTATCATCGATCAGGCGTTGAGCCACTTTAGCACCGATAGCGAAGCTGTCCATACCTACGATGTGTGCTTTGAATAGATCTTCAGGTTTGAATGACGTACGGCGAACTTTAGCATCAAAGTTCAAGCCACCGCTTTTCAAGCCCCCATTTTTCAAGATCTCATACATTGCCAAGGTTGTCGAATATAAGTCTGATGGGAATTCATCTGTATCCCATCCTAAGTGTGGGTGACCCTGGTTGGCATCCACGGATCCCAGCATGCCATTGATACGTGCGTAATTTAATTCATGTTCGAAAGTGTGCCCGGCGAGTGTTGCGTGGTTTGCTTCGATGTTGAATTTGAAGACATCTTGCAAGCCGTATTTTTGTAAGAAGGCAAAACCATGAGCCACATCATAATCGTATTGATGCGTCGTTGGTTCTTTCGGTTTAGGTTCGATCAAGAATTGAGCATCGAAGCCGATTTCTTTTGCATAATCGTTTGCCATATGGAAGAAACGTGCCAGGTTGTCTAGTTCAAGACCCATATTAGTATTAAGTAAGCTTTCATAACCTTCACGTCCACCCCAGAATACGTAACTTTCTGCACCTAAACGTTTACCGACCTCCAAACCTTTTTTCACTTTAGCAGCTGAGTAGGCAAATACGTCTGCATTGTTTGAAGTAGATGCCCCGTGAACGAACATTGGATTGGAAAAGTTGTTGACTGTATTCCAAAGCAGTTTCACTTTGCTGTCTTTCATGTAATCTTCGATCATATCCACGATAATATCCTGATTCTCGAATGTTTCTTTCAAGTTCTTGCCTTCAGGAGCTATATCAGCGTCGTGGAAGCAGAAATAAGGAACACCTAATTTTTCGAAGAATTCAAAAGAGGCTTCAACACGTGCTTTTGCTTTTTCCATTGGATCAGTATATTTGTCCCAAGGACGTTGTGCTGTGCCGACACCAAATGGATCGTTTAAGTCTGCAGTAAAGGTATGCCAATAAGCCACGCCGAAACGCATAAGCTCCTCCATCGATTTACCGTTGATTTGTTCTTCAGGGTTGTAAAATTTAAAGGCCAATGGATCCTTTGAATGAGCACCAGCGTATTGAATTTTACTTACATTATCAAAATATGCCATGTATAAACGTTCTCCTCTCGATTGATAAATTGTTAGTTGGTTTAACTTACTAACAAACTATAACTTATTATGGAAACGGTGTCAACTGCTTGCACGAATAATTCGAATTATTTGCATAAGAATAACTTTAAAATCATATTGAAAGCGTTTTTTAAATACCTATGTTATACTTTCATCAAAATAAAGGAAAGGAGTTTTATATATGACAAATCGACCTTATTCAGCCCCTAATCCTAATCTTCCGGCAGACCTCCAAACAACTAAAAAAATTAAAGACGCCCTGCCCAAAGCTGAGGATGAAGTAGATAAAACCGAAATCGAAAAACAACTGGAATCTTCACCTGAAGATAACAAACCTTTTAATCTGGATAAAGTGGAAGATTTAATTAAAGCAAAAGAAGCAAAAGAAGTAACCAAAGATAAAAAAGAAAAGAAGAAAAGAAGAAAAATCATATCAAGAAAAAAAGATAAGTAAATATTGCTAGCAAAAAAGCCGTACCCGTTTATATAAACAGGTACGGCTTTTTTGTTGATCCTGATCTTGACTTCCACTGCTCAAAACCGTGAATGTAAAGCATTTTTTTGTATTTTTTTAAACAAGTGAGCGCAATGCTTTACACTGCGTTTTGAACCGGCATCTCTTCTCTACTTTACTATAGAAATTCAATGGTCTGTTTTCCTAAAATAGGATTAGTATAGGTGCGACAATCAACTTCATAAAGTTCTTTGATGACCGCTTCCGTTAAAACTTCTTCAGGCGTACCTTCTTTAATCAAACACCCGTCTTTCATAGCATACAAGTAATCTGTAAAACGTGATGCTAGATTCAGATCATGTAAAGCGGCCAATACCCCAATCGGCAGGGCACTGACTGTTTTTAAAATACTCAATTGGTGCTTGATATCTAAGTGGTTGGTGGGTTCGTCTAAAACCAGGAATTTAGGCTGCTGCACCAAGGTTCTTCCTAAAATGACCCGCTGCTTTTCCCCACCGGACAGCGACAGGAAACTTCTATCCGCCAATTTTTCCAAGTCCATCTGGTGAATGACTTTGTCAACAATTTCGTAATCCAGAGCGTTGTCTCTTTCCATCAAACCTTTGTGCGGTGATCGTCCAAGCAGTAGCATCTGGCGGACGGAAAAGTCGAAATTGACTTGGTTAAACTGCCCCACTACGCCCATTTTTTTTGCGAGCTGTTTGTTTGAAAGTCCCTGAACATTCTCATCATCCAACAGAATGATCCCCATGTCGGGTTCGAGTATTTTCGAAACGCTTTTCAATAGCGTCGATTTTCCGCAGCCGTTCGGTCCGATCAAACCGACAAATTGATTCTGACTCACATGCAGGGAAATATCTTGAATGATTTGCTGCGATGCAATAGACACCGAAACATTTTCAACAGTTAAATTCATTGTTACCCTCCAAACTCGTAGCCTTTTTTAACAAAAATATAAATGAACAGTGGTGCACCGATCAGTGATGTCAAGATCCCAATGGGTAATTCCACCGTTGGCAGGATGATACGTGACAGAATGTCGGACCACACCATGAACAAAGAGCCTGAAAAGACAGATAACGGCAAAAAGTATCGATGATTGGATCCAACGATGCCACGGATCATATGCGGAATGATCAAGCCAACAAAACCGATCATCCCGGTGTTTGCAACAATAATACCGGTTAGGATCGAAGCGATGACTAAGTATAGTTTACGGTAAAAATTAAGATTGACCCCGAGCGAGATCGCTGCTTCATCACCCAGCAGCATGATATTTAAAATGCGTTCTTGTGTTAAAAAGAATAGGAAACAAATCAGGACAACTATAGCTGTCAAAGGTAGCGTGGACCAGCTTGCTCCTGCCAAGCTCCCCATCATCCAGAAAGTGACCGTCCGAATTCCTTCCGCATCGTTGGCTATATAAATAATGAAATTAGAAAATGCTGTAAACAGCGCGTTCAGTACCATCCCGGATAAAACTAGTTTGATGGAATTCACTTGTCCGCCTACATTCGATAAAAGCAGGACAAGAAAGGCAGCCGTCACCGCACCCAGGAATGCCCAAAAAGACAAACCCAACTGAGCGAGTAGACCGGTTCCACCGAAGCCGATCATTATGGCAAAAGTCGCGCCCAGAGATGCGCCAGACGAAATACCTAAGATGTAAGGATCTGCAAGTGGGTTTTGGACCGTTGTCTGCATGACGGCACCGGCTAGTGATAAGCCCATACCCGTGAGCATCGCTAAGAGTACTCTTGGAAAACGAATCTGCCAGATGATATTCTCATAGGCACCTGATGACAGGCTGGATAGATCACCGATCAGTCCGCCCGATAGGTTTTTAATGAGTATCTGAAAAGATTCGGTGAGAGGCACCGCGACTTGTCCGACCGTGACACCGATCCCCACCGAAAGAATGATCAATACGGTAAAGAGGAGTAAGCTCATGTAAAATAATTGGCGCTGTTTGTCGATGCGGTTCATCACTTTCTTCCTTCCTGGCTAAGAATTAATTTGTTGAATACACTTCAGTGCTGAGTTGTTCCATACCAGTTAAAATCTGGTAACCGTAGCTCCAGAATTGATTGTAATCGATGGTATAAACGCGATCTTCCTGGATAGCTGTCAAACTGGAAAGTGCCTCATTGGCTTTCAAATCAGCCATGCTGTCAGCAGGAGCGCGGCCGCCAGTGTAGTTGACCATCAATAATACGTCCGGATCCGCTTCAAGTAACGCTTCAACACTGATTTCACCCGCTGCGTCTGCAAACGTATTGTTCAAATCCATGTAGCTCAACGCATCGTTTAAGTAAGTGTCTGCTGCCCCACTGTACACGTCTACGTTAGTACCTTCTGCCCCAAAGATGTAAGCATAATCAAGCGTTTCCTGATCTTCAGGTACACCCGCAACAATGTCGTCCATGCGTGTCTGCACATCATCTGAAAATGCCTGTGCGTTATCTTCTACTGTAAATAATTTTCCTAAATTGTCAATGTCCGCATACAAATCATCGAAGGTTGCGCCGGTCGTTGAAGTCGCTTGAATATAGGTTTGAATATCCAGCTCATTCAATTCTTCTACGGTACCCGTTCCCCATTCTGCATTCGAAAACAGCTGGCCTCGTCCCACGACGATATCTGGATCAGCCCCAACGACCAATTCTTTCCCGACATAGCCTTCTGCCAATACTGGTATACTGGAGAAATCTTCAGCCACTGCTTCATCGCCTGCACCGTATAATGCGGCTACGCCCGTAATGTCATCACCTAATCCAAGTTGAAGTAGCAATTCCGCTGTTCCCTGGTTATTGGCAACGATCGATTCCGGACGCGATTCGTAGGTTATTTCTTTTTCAGAGAAATCAGCACCTTCTGAAGACGCGGTGTAATTCTTCAGAGTCAACGGAAAAGCTGTTTCTGCTGTTTGTTCAGTCGACTCTTCATTTTCATTTGTATTTGTCTGATCTTCCGTAGAATCTGTCTGCCCACATGCGCCCAGCAACAAGGTTGAAGCCGTTATGAGTCCTAAGTATTTCGTCATTTTTATCTTGTTCATTTTTGTTCCTCCATTATACTATTTAGTTTTTTATTCGGTTGCGTATTGTTTCCAGACTGTCGCCACTTTTGGTTTCAGTTTATCGGCATAGGTCGACACGGTCCCCATTGCGTTAGCCTGTGGATCGATGTACGTTTTGGCAGCGTTGACGGCATTGACAGCATCATGAAATGCTCCGGCTATCAAATGGACTTTTCCCGGATATTTCGCAGCATCGCCTAAGGCAAAGACCCCCGGAATTGCTGTTTCAGTTTGCGGTGTGGCTTTTACATAATAATTATCAAAGACTTCCAGTCCAACGTCATTTTGTTCAAACAGTTCATTTTTTCGGTTGAAGCCATGACACACGATCACTTCATCCACTGAGAGCGTTTCTTTTCGATTCGTCTCTTTGTCTTGAATCGTGATCGTCTCGATACTGGAACCATTAGGAGTGAGTTTTTTACTGATCAAATCGGCTTGTAATATACACGTCACCGGTCCGCTCAATACTCGTTCCACTTCCGCTTCATGACCTTTGAATTCTTCCTGTCGATACACCAGGATGACCTCTTTGGCAATCGGTGCCAGGGTATTCGCCCAGTCGATAGCTGAATTGCCGCCGCCCGAAATAAAGACGCGCTTATGCTTCATTGCCTCAAAATCAGTCACCGATACATGCACGTTGTCCAAAAGTTCACCATTATTGGTGAAAAAAGGCGTAGGCGTAGGGTCCAGAATACCGTTACCCATTGCTAGCAGGAGTGTTTTGGTCAAGTAGGTACTGTCTTTTGTCGTGTGTATCTGAAAATTACCATCCGCTTCTTTTGTTATCCCGTCGATTTTCTCGCCGGTATGGATCGTCGGTTGGAAGGTTTTCGCCTGATCAATCAGCTGCTGAATGACTTGTCCAGCAGGCATCGGTGGCATACCACCGACATCCCAGACGATTTTTTCAGAATACAGATTCAACTTGCCGCCTAAATACGGCTGAGCCTCGATCAGCTGAACGTTCATCGCGCGGAGACCGGAGTAAAAGGCACTGTAAAGCCCCGCCGGTCCTCCACCGATTATCGTCACGTCATACACTTCCATAGTATCTTCCTTTCCAGAAAACGTCGCCATTTTGTTTATACATACCCTCTTTTAATCAATAATATCAAGAAATATAATGTAGGGATAAATAGAATTAAATCGTATCAGCAACACGTTTTTGTAATTGAGAATGATTTTCATTACCAATTATATGATGAATTAGGACCAAAGTAAATAGCAATGAGAATATATTCACAAAAGAGTGAATAATCTTCAAAAAAGCACTATCTATACCGGCACCTTTCGAAAGAGTGCATCATTCTTGAGTGCTTTTCCTGTAACGTTTTATGAATGAGAAATAATGAAAATCCAAATCAGTTAGTGTCGGAATTTGCTCATTAAACTCTTCACTTTTAAACGCTTTTCGCATTTTTATTTAAATATGCTGGAGCATTAACGACCGTTTCAATCTCAGAATGACAAACAAACCGAATGCCAGTCTGTAATTAGTCAGACTGGCACTCGGTCTATTTAGGTATTGTTTATAAAAGTGACGATTATCCGTACCTGACTTTGTTAATTAAAAAGGATACGTAAACGGGAGTAACGGTAAGTTTGTTTTTGTGTCAAAAACATACCCCTGCGGATTGTTTCGCCAGGCATACCTAACTTCTGTCACATTACTTAAATCAACTGATTCAAATAATGCACATTTTATCTCATCATTATTAGTGCTTGTTATCTCAGCTTTTCTCCACTGACCAGCTAATTTGAGTTCGATCTCCAGCATTTCTTCTGTCAAAGCAAGCTCACCTTGCAAACCTTTCACTTTCAATGTCACTGCTTTTTTTGACTTACTTATGTCTCTGATTTCCAAATTAGCATACGCTTCTCCTAGCTGGTAGTCTCTACTTAATGCCACACGAGCTAATCTATGCGCCAGTGTTTTTTTGTCATGCGGATGAAGTTCGTATGATAGTCCACAATCAAGTGCTGGAATCATTTCCGAGTTATCGATCATAAAGCGGGCGCGATCCTGTTCATAGCGTAATTCCGCCCACTTCTTGTCATCGCTGCCCACAGCTGGATCGACGTAATTTGCCAACTGCACATAGTAAAATGGCAAGTCTTCTTTGAAGAGATTTCTCCAGTCTTGCACCAATCGTTTCATCAATTCTTTATAGCCCAGAGGTTGCTTGGAATTTGATTCACCCTGGTAAAAAAGAAAACCTTTGAACGCAATATCTTTTGACGGGTACAACATGCCTTTGTATAGAGCCGCTGGCTTGTAATGTAAAAACAACATAGGCGCAATCAATTCCTTTTGGTAACCGATTCTATAAAGCCACTCGCCTTCAAGAGAAATGGTTTCCTTATCCAATTCGATCTGATAAGGGACATTTGGTATGAATCCACCGTTAGCTGCATCGATCATTAACCGGACAACCAAGGTATTCGTTCCCACTTTCAAATCTTTTTTATCTAAAACATATTTGCGAGGCGGATAGCGGTAAGACGTTGCGCCTACTTTTTTCCCGTTCAGATAGGTTTCATCTCCGTTGATCAATGATCCTAGGCGCAGTCTCAACCGTTCTGATTCAAGGTGTTCTTCCTTTACTTCAAATGTTTTTCGGAACCATATCACACCTGAAAACTCGGCTAAGTCTGTGTCTTTAAACATGGCCGGCAGTTCCAGCGGTACCCAGTTTGCTGTGTCGAGATCTTCTTCCATCCATTTTTGCGAGTCTTGCAAACCTCGGTCGTGCTCATCAAGGTCCTCATACCATTCCTGATTTATTTTCAGATCTTTCTGAATTTCTTTTTCCACAATTTCCGGATCTCTCCAGTAATCCATTTCTTCATCGTAATCGCCTAATTCATGTAGTGTTTCTTCACTTATCCATGCCTCAATCGGTGTGCCGCCGACAGCTGTATGGTAAATCCCGATAGGCACACTCAACTCTTCGTGAAGCTTTTTAGCATAAAAGAAACCCAGAGAAGAAAAATCCTGGATATTTTCTTGAGTAGCGGTTTTCCATTTTCCCTGCTCGAGCCATTCTTTGGGTTTATCGAAAACAGGATCCAATTCCAGATGGAACTGACGAATCAATGGATAATCTGCCGCATCGATCTCTTCTTTGAATTCATCATAAGTCCGGTTTACGGGTAATTCCATATTGGATTGCCCACCCAATAGCCAGACTTCTCCGACATAAACATCTCTTATCACTTTCCGACTTGTCCCTGTTATATGTAATGTATACGGCCCGCCAGCTCGTCTGGGAGATAACGTTTCTGCCCACAGACCTGAAGCGTCAGCAACTGTTACAACTTTTTCTGAATCAAAACAGATGGTTACTTGAGTTCCGGGTACGTCTTTTCCTTTAATGACAAGAGGATCGTTTTGCTGTACGATCATGCCGTTACTGATATATCTTGGTACCCATAATGTCTTATCGGTGTTCATCATCATTTCCTCTTTTCGTTTGAACTTTCAACACTTCACTCATTATTATAATCGAAAAACTAATTTTTTAATAATATCTTCTGTCATTATCACTTAAGCCTCCTTTATAAGGACTTTCAAAGTCTTTTTTAAAGACTCATCAAAGCAACCTTCTCACTATTTTACAAGCAGATACCCCGATATATTATTTTGAAAAAGCAAGCGTCTGGGAACAATTTTTCAAAAGAAAGACACCGTTAAAACCATAATCAGGTTAAAGTGGACCCTATGTCAAGGACAGTTTGATAAAAACCCCTTATAAATTCTAATCGCTCCTTCTATGATAACGTCATAGGAGGAGCGATATTACGTTTAAGACTGGATCAATACTTAGGTTTCGGGTGGGGAATATCCAAAAAAAATGAATAAGAAGGATTTTCACAGTCCAGAAACCTTTGGTTTCTCAATCTTTAAAGACATGCATACAGAACGCGTTTATCCAAACTGGATCTAGATTTTCATTATCCTGCTATCTTCAATCCTGAAAACTGGAAACAATTAGAGGAAAAGTATTTTGATCGCTTTAATAAGGATGTTCTATCGGTACTTGAATCTCAGGAAAATCAGGCGTTTTCACCAAATGACTCAGAGGATACACTCCCGTTTTAAAATAATCATAATATTGATTAGGCGATAGTTTCGCCAGTTTCCACTGATAGCGTTCTGTATTATGATAATCCATATAATCATCAATGATGGGGTGAAGGTCTGAGAATACCTCCGCATCATCAAGATAGGCTATTTCGTCTTTCATATGTCCAAAGAAGGATTCTTGGGGAGCGTTATCCCAACAGTTTCCTCTTCGTGACATAGATTGACGAAGTTCTTTATCCACGAGTAACGTTTGAAATTTCATACTTGTATAGTGAATGCCCTGGTCGGAATGGATCAGGGTTTTCTGTTGTTTTGAAATCTCATGGTTGATCAAAAGGTCTTCAATCATCTCTAAAACAAAATCAACACTTAAGGATTCACTTAATTGATACGCTAAGACCTGGTTCGTGAATGCATCAATCACGACAGATAAATAAGCTTTCCTTCCTCGCCCATAAAAGAGATAGGTTATATCTGTTAAGAGGATCGTTCGTGGTCCGTAGGCTCTAAATTCTCTATTAACGAGATTAGGCTTTAAGGCATGTTCCTTGCGTGCTTTTGCCATACGCTTATACGGATTCGGTTTTCTTATAGGGCAGAACAGTCGGAACTTCCTCATTAGGCGCTGTATTTTCTTCCGATTCATGAGTATCTCTATGTGTAACAGTCGCATATGGATCCCTCTGGATCCTTTATCATAGCCACGATGTGTATAGGCTTCAAGTATCAAATCAAAATCGTGCTGATCTTGTTCTTCTCTTTTCTTTCGTCTCTCTTCAGATCTCAACCAGTTATAGTACCCCGAACGTGAAACTAAAGCAATCTCACATAACCATGATATGTTTAACAAGTTATGATCTCGCTTTGTTAGGTCTTTGATGAGTTGGAATTTTTCTTGTGTGAAGCCCTCTTGGCCTTCCGATGGATAAAATTTGTTTTTTTTAGGGCGTCTATCTGTTGTTTTTGAAGGACGACTTTATGTTTCAAGTAGGCAATTTCCTCTTCCTGTGTTCGTTCTTTAATACGAAGTCTTCCACTGGACTCACTACGTAAATCCGTAAACCCTTCTAATCGATGACTCATAGTTTTTATTCGTCTAGAAAAAGTCTTAATACGGTCTTTCCCTAACGCGGTCACATCAAAGTCTGCGTCTCTAAATATTTGCGTAGGTCCTTTTCCGAGAGCTTTCTCTTTAGCGAAATGTTCTTTGAAGGTCTCTGTGTAAGTAATAGCTTTAAGTGATACTTTCTCTACATAAGGATTTTCTTCAAGCTTTAGTCGTTCTTCCTCAGTGAAATAGTTTTTCCCCATTTGAATACTCTCCTATGAACTCATATAGTTGGGTTCATTATACAGTAAAGAACCCTATAAAATAGAGAACGAATAAGGGTTTTTTATCCGTGTCTATTCTATAGGGTCCAGTTCAGGTTTTAACGGTGTCTTTCTATCTATCTGTTAAAAACTATCAATAACGGATTTGTTTTTTTACGAAAAGATTCTTCTGTAACCATCTTTTCGATGTTTATCCATTAGTCGTTATCAGTCACTAATTTGTGAGAAAGGTCTTTAATTGTCGGATAAATTTCTTTGTAATTGGCATAAACTTTGTCGTACTGTAAAGCAGCTTCAGAGTCTGGCTGTACTTCTGATTTGTACTTAACAAACACTTTTGAACAGTCTGCAAATGAGTCAAACCAGCCGGCACCGACAGCAGCGATCATCGCAGAACCCATTGCCGGTCCCTGCTCTGTTTCAAGCGTGACGACGGGTGTATTGAAGATATCTGCCTGCATTTGCAGCCAGTCAGGATTTTTAGCTCCCCCACCGACTGAAACGATTTGTTTGAATTCTTTGTTTGAATGTTTCTTCATCAATTCAAATGAATCTCTCAGTGAGAAAGTGATGCCTTCCAAGACAGCACGAGCAAAATGGTCACGGGTATGCGCGATATCCATACCCAAAAAAGTTCCGCGGATATTACTGTCTGTATACGGTGTGCGTTCACCCGAAATATAGGGCGCAAAGAGCAGTCCGTCAGATCCGGGTTTGATATTTTTGATACCTTTTAGCAGTTCTTCAAAACTTTCATTTGGTGCAAAGGTTTGTTTGAACCAGTTCAAGCTATTTCCGGCAGCCAGAGTCACACCCATAGTATAGAAGGCATTCGGTACGACATGATTGAAGTAATGCAGGTGACCATTGTAGTTTTTATCGCCTGTTTCCTCATATGATAAGAAGACCCCGGACGTTCCGATACTTGCCATGCCTTGGTCCGGTCTTACGATCCCTGCTCCCACTGCTGCACAGGGGTTATCAGCACCACCTGAAAAGACAGGAACACTATTTAAAAGACCAAGATTTTTGGCCAGGTCAGCATCCAAATCACCGATTCTATCCTGTGACTTAACTAAACGTGGAAAGATAGAGGATGGAACATTTAATTTTTCGGCGATTTCTTCGCTCCATTCACGTGCTTCCACATCCAGAAGTAACGTCCCCGCTGCATCAGAGTATTCCATCTGCTTGCTTCCCGTTAAACAGAAGCCTAAATAGTCTTTAGGTAGCAAGAACGTCGCCACTTTGGACCAGATGGCCGGTTCATTTTCCTGCACCCATAATAATTTAGGTAACGTAAACCCTTCTAATGCTTTATTTTTAGTGATATCGATCAAGTTATCAATTTTTTCGGTGATCGTGACACATTGGTCAGTCGTACGCACATCGTTCCATAAAATGGCATTACGCAGGACGTCATCTTTTTCATCCAACAAAACAAGTGAATGCATCTGCCCAGAAAAACTGATACCTTCCAAATTGTCCTTGGCATCAAGAGTTGACTTGAATATTTCTGCCATGACTTTTTTGGCTGCTCTGAACCATTCTTTTGGATCTTGTTCACTGTATCCCCGTTTAGGTGTCAGTAAAGGATAGTCAGCTGATGCTTCATCAACGATTTTCCCTTCCTTATTGACTAAAATCCCTTTCAAACTACTTGTTCCTAAGTCTAAGCCTAAAACATAACTCATCGTCACACGTCCATTCTCTGTATATTTTTGTAATAAAAAGGAGACAGATTAAACGGAAAGTCTCCAATCTGTTTAATCTGTTGGCTTTACCAATGGAATCTGTCCCCTTTTTATTTTTTATTTATTTTGATGTGCCCGTCTGACCTAAGGCGGGTTTGCTGGCGCCACTGCTTTTATCTTCATTCCAGTGACGGGTCTGTGTCCAGTGATCGCGAGTGTCCTCAGCTTCTTCATAACGGAAGTATTCGAAATCAGCCGCTAAATGCATGCCGCTCGTGTCGATACAGCTCATGCCTACGAACGCCCCGGTAAAGAAGCCTGATTCTTGAATATATTCATCGGATAATTTCCAGGAATCGAACGTGATTGGGATCTCGTTCCAGTTTTCGCCGTCGAAAGAATAGCTGTATTGGTAAGTGTACTGATTGACATTCACTTTGAACCAGACAGCATCCGCTTCTTCAGGCACGCGTATTGTATCTGCGCCTAACGGGTTGGAAACATTTTGACGTTCGGATGCATATAGATCTATGATTTTTCCTTTTTCTTCATCCCAGGTGACGTGAAGGCTTGTCCAATTTTTAGTGTTGTAATAGTTCACTAAACCGGCCTGTTGCTGGAAAGTCACCGGGTCGACAGTCACTTTTGTTTCCGCTTCAAACTCAAATGCCTGCCAGCGACGAGCTACTAAAGCTTGCTTGTGTAAGCTGGAGAAGCTTCCAGCACCGTAAAGACGCAAGTGACTTGGGTTATCAGTTAATGAACCAAACTGTTCATAGGGAATACGAAGTGTCTGCCATTGTCCGCCGATATCTTCAGACTCAAAGGAATCCGTGATTGGGAAATCAAGATCCCATTTTTGTTCCGGTAGATTCGGCGCTTGAACCGTTACCTTGGGGTAGTTGCCATCAACAACATAGGGCCAGCCGTCTTTCCATTCGAGTTTCTGGATAGCTGTTTCTCGACCCAGCTGACAGTATCCTCGGTCCATCAGTAAGACGTCACCCGGTGCTTTAGTCGGACGACCGGTCAAGTGTGCCAAATACCATTCACCATTTTGCGTTTCAACGATGGAGGCATGCCCAGCTTTTTGAAGAGCCAGTCTCGGATGTGCCCAGGAAGAAATCAGCGGGTTATCCGGATGTGTTTCATAAGACCCGTCAATAGATTCAGATCGAGCAAGGGTTGCATGATGTTCATACATCGTGCCGCCTTCAGCCGTCAGTAAGTAGTAGTATTCGTTGATTTTATATAAGTGCGGTGCTTCTGTCAGACCAACATCTGTTCCTTTATAAATTATCTTGCGGTCGCCGATCAGTTTTTTCTCGTCATGACTATACTCTTGCAACACGATTCCACCAAAGTCATGGTTTCCAATGCGGTGGTCCCAAACCATATTGACGAACCATTTGCGCCCGTCATTGTCATGAAACAGTGAAGGATCAAAACCGGACTGGTTCATGAAGACCGGTTCGCTCCATTCCCCATCAATAGTGTCACACGTGGTCAAGTAATTGGTTACGTCCTTCCATTCGCCACTTGTTACTTTAACATCTGAATAGATAAGGTAGAATTGTCCGTCTGCATAACTCAGCTGGGGTGCCCATACGCCACCCGAATCCGGGTTTCCTTTCATATCCAGTAACTCGATACGGTTCAAAGGGCGAGCAACCTGATGCCAGTTTCTTAAATCTTTGGAATGATAAATAATCACACCGGGAAACCATTCAAAGGTTGAGACAGCTATATAAAAATCTTCACCCACCCGACACATGCTGGGGTCGGGATTAAAGCCTTTTAAAACTGGGTTTTGAATCATTGACATGAGTAATGCCTCCTAATTTTTTTTGATTGTTTGCTTTTTACAAATTGCCTTTGTTCCCGACTTATAAAAGTCGCTTTTTTCTCATCCTCATCAGGATATTCCAACCGATGTTTTACAACTATATCAATCTATTAGTGTGTATTTTTATATGTAATTAGATATGATATAATGGTTATATAGGTAGTTTGTTAGTTATATTAACTAACTCATTTACAACTATAGCGAATCTATTTTTTAATGTCAAGCGCTTTCAAACACTCTTTATACGTCGCTGATCATTGAAACTAATATTTTTAAACTACACTCTGACGTTTTGACGTGCAGTTTGAAAAACTTGCCCTAATACAACTACAAGAAACGAGGAAATAAAATGTTAAGAATGAAAAGTAATATCAGAGAAAATAATAGTGTTTTGGTCCTAACAGAGATTACCAACCATCCCGAAATTTCACGCACCAAGATTTCAGAAATGACAGGTCTGAATAAAGCGACCGTGTCAGAAATCGTTAGAAAATTAATTGAAGATGACTATGTGATTGAAATCGGACCGGGGAACAGTACCAAATCAGGTGGACGCCGCCCCATTTTACTGACCGTGAATAAAAAAGCTGGCGTATCTATCAGTTTCGATGTCCGTTATGATCGTATCAGTTATTTGATAACCTATCTCGACGGCGAAAAAATAGATTATGAAATCAAAGAAACAAACATTAATAAAGATAATGTTGTTGCTCATATCACCACCGTGGTTGATGCTTTTCGTTCCAAGATGAATAAAAGCCCTTTTGGTATCATCGGGGTGACCATCTCTGTTCATGGTGTTGTCGATAAAAACTTGATCAAATTTACCCCCTATTTTGATTTGGATAAGATTGATCTTATTGAAGAACTGAAAAAAAGTATCGACCTACCTATTCACATTGAAAATGAAGCGAATTTATCCGCTTTAGCAGAAGCAGCTTTCGATACCGAACATCAGAACATTATTTCTCTCAGTGCACATACAGGTGTCGGTGCCGGTATCATTCTAGATGGTCAACTCTACCGAGGATACAACGGACGAAGCGGTGAAGTCGGTCATACAGTTCTATATCCTGATGGTCTAAACTGTCCTTGTGGCAATCATGGGTGTCTGGAGCAATATTGCTCCACCAAAGCAATTATTCGAAATTTCCAACAATTAAAAAATGATAAATCGCTGAATTTTGATAACTTACTTGAAGCCTATCGTCAAAAAGATGCTGATACACAGAATATGATTCAAAAATTTACTAAAGACCTTGGTATTGGTTTAATGAATATAATCGGGAACTATGACCCCGAAATAGTCTATATAAACGCTGAGATATTGGAAGAAATCCCTGAACTTATTGGTTTGCTCCAAAACTCGCTCAATTCCACAATTTATAAAAATTTCCCGATCAGACAATCCAAACTCGGACACAAAGCAAGTTTATATGGCGCTACTGTTTATAATTTAAAAGAGTTTCTAAATGTTGATAATGTCGGGTTTAATTTAGATATGGAGAAAGTATTGGAAATATAATAATATTATCCTTTAAAAAAGCCATTGTCCCAGACGAGATTATTTGGCAATAGTGACGCTGGTAGTTTATAGCTACCCGTTTTCTTTTTGTCGATTTCTGATGGAACGTGACTGTAATAAGCCTATGGTAAAAGGAGATGACTATGAAAATAATTATAGATGCAGATGCCTGCCCGAAAAAAGAAGAAACGATTGCCCTTGCGAAAAATTATGACCTGGAAGTGGTTTTAGTGGCAAGTATTTCCCACTTTTCCACGAAAGAAGTCCCCAGCCATGTCAGACAGCTTTGGGTCGAGCGTGGCAGTGACCAGGCGGATTTCAAGATCGTGGGTATCACACTGCCCTACGACATCGTGATCACGCAGGACTATGGCCTCGCCTCGATGCTGCTGCCTAGAGGGTGCCGCGTCCTCCACCATGATGGATACGAATATACGGAAAGTATCATTCAACACCTGATCGACGGCCGTCATCTTTCAGCCAAACAAAGGCGCACATCAAAACGCAGTCGGGTAAAAGCCCTTCATCCTTTTGCTGATCAGACCCAGTTGGATTATGAAGACTTGCTTGAAACCGTGATCCAAGAATCATTAGCTGAACGAAAGGACTAGAATCGAATGATTACGATTGGATTAACAGGTTGGAGTGATCACGACCTTATTCAACATGATCCCCAAAGAAAGCTACAGGAGTATGCTGGGCACTTTCCTGTCGTTGAACTGGATACGAGCTTTTATGCAATACCAAAACGGCAAACGATTTTAAATTGGATAGAAAAAACGCCTGAGGCTTTTCAGTTTTTTCCAAAAGCATACGGCGTAATGACTCTACATAAACCTTTTGAAGAAGAATTCACAACCATGGATGACGCGTTTGAAGCCTATTTAGCTGCATTTCAAACGATGCTCGACCAGGATAGAGTCAAAGCTTTTCTGTTTCAATTCCCGCCTAACTTTGACTGTGTAAAAAAACATGTCACGTATCTACGCTATGTAAAAAGTAAAATGCAAGACTTGCCTATGGCAATTGAATTTCGGAACCCCAGCTGGTTTAGTGAAAAGAATAAAGAACGGACACTTGCCTTTTTAAAAGAATTTCAATGGACAAATGTGGTCGTTGATCAACCCCAGACCCCAAATAACAGTGTTCCAAAGATCCCTGAAGTGACCGCTGCGTCCTTAAGCGTCATTCGCCTGCACGGCAGGAACTACGAAGGCTGGTTAGGCGAAAACGTCACCGACTGGCGAGCCGAACGGACCCTTTACGATTATTCAACAGAAGAACTCGAAGAATTGAGTGCATTAGTGAAACAATTGAACCGGGATGCCGAAGAAGTATGCGTTATTTTCAATAACAATTCCGGCGGTCATGCAGCTAAAAATGCCAAGTCTCTGCAACAATTACTTGGACTTGATTTCTCCGGCCTCGCGCCGAAACAACTCGATCTGTTTTAAAAACGACGAAACTGACCCCTGCAGGTCAGTTTCCACAACCATTGAACGTTTTAAGGTGGTTCATACTCGCTTATCGGCGAGTATGGTCATCATTAGAATCTTGTTAGGTAGACTCAGACCAGTTTCTGCTTGAGTTTACCGAACTTGGGCCTACTTGGCATCACTCAGGCCGGTTTGTCTCTGAGTTTACCGAAGTTGGGACTACTTAGCACCACTCAGACCGGTTTGTCTCTGAGTTTACCGAAGTTGGGCCTACTTAGCACCACTCAGACCGATTTGTGTCTGAGTTTACCGAAGTAGGGACTACTTAGCACCACTCAGACCGGTTTGTCCCTGAGTTTACCGAACTTGGGCCTACTTAGCACCACTCAGGCCGGTTTGTGCCTGAGTTTACCGAACTTGGGACTACTTAGCACCACTCAGACCGATTTGTGTCTGAGTTTACCGAAGTTGGGCCTACTTAGCACCACTCAGGTCGGTTTGTGTTTTGAGGATGCCTAACTGAAACTTCAAGGTCACTAAGATAATATTTCTTTGGAGTAAGCCTGATCATAAGCACAGTTAATAAAGATTACCTTATACAAAAAAAGAGGCAAAGACGGTTGTCTTTGCCTCTTTTCCTTATTCAATGCATTAAACTGTTGGAAGATTCGGATCCAGTACTTTTCCTTTTTCCATGATTTTTTCGTCATCGATCCATACGGTAGGTTCTTGAACTACGCAGTCGATGTGGACCCCCGCTTCTGTTATTCCACCGAATGGTTTGTTTGAACCAAAGGCGATATGAATCGTGCCAAATACTTTTTCATCTTCTAAAACGACCCCGGTTATACGAGCTGAAGGATTCGTTCCAATACCGAATTCTGCAATGGTTTTTCCTTCATCTGTTCCGAGTAGGTCGAGTAAGTCTTGTCCTTGCTTTTCTGACGCACTAACTAGTTTCCCATTTTTGATTGAGAGCGTTACGGGTTTATTCACTTTACCAAGCTGTGCAATTGACCCATCGACAATCAATTTTCCATTAGCTGAATCTTCAAGCGGGGCAATATAGGCTTCACCTGAGGGAACATTTCCAGCCTGTCCTTTTTTCCGGAATATCCCGGTACTTGGTATGCCGTTACGCCCCTTTATTGAAAACGTCAGGACTTCCCCATCTTTCTCGATTTTCACCCGACTTGAACGTTCAAGTAACTCAGTGAAATACCGGGTCAATTTTTGGATAGTAGCCGGGTCCGCTTCAATGGCTCCTTTTTCAAGCATCGATAACGTCATGCCCGGCATCGTACCGATTCGCGTACCAGTCGCTGCGGCCTCTTTTTTAGCTCGGGTATGAGTCAAACTGGCTTGCGTCACGCACAAAGCCACGTCCGCATCTTTCATTGCCTGAGCAATCAGTGCGGGCGGTTCTTCGCCTGATTTATAAATAGCTGGAAACTGTGAAAAGATGGTTTCGTTCCCTTTTTTACAAGCCGCTTCATAAAAAGGAAGGGCCACCTCGCGCATACTGTCGTCGGTGATGATCACGACCTTTTCATCTTTCTTTAAATCAAAATTGTTTTCAAAGACTTTTATAGCGTTGTCAATATAATTAGTCATAACTTTCTCCTCTTCTGTAATTGTCTCTATTCCTATCATAGCGAAAACACACTCAATTTGAAAATATTTCAAGTTATCTATCACTGATCAAGATGAGTCATCAGTAAGAGTTGTCGTTTATCAAAAGAAAGTGTAGACTGAAGAAAATGTGAAAGGAAGTTAATGATGCCAAAAACAATGAATGCATACGGCTTTTATGATCCTGAAAAAGAAAATGAGTTACCTACTTTCAATAAGATAGAAATGGCTATTCCTGAACCAAAAAATCGAGAAATCCTGGTTGAAGTCAAAGCGGTTGGAGTAAACCCAACAGATCTGGCGACCCGAATGATGAAAAGATCAGCGGACGATTCTTTCACTAGTTTAGGAAGAGACGCTAGTGGCACAGTCGTTGAAGTCGGTGAATCCGTCACCTTGTTTAAAAAAGGGGACGATGTGTTTTACCCAGGGTCAAGTAAATTTCTGGGAACCCAGGCGGACTATCATATTATCGACGAACGCATGGTTGCTCTAAAACCGAAAAATCTCACCTATAATGAAGCGGCAGCTTTACCTCTCACGGCTGTAACGTCTTATGAAGTTATTCATGACCGCTTAGATTTATTTTCGATTTCAGAAAATCCGAGTGATGTGACCCTGTTGATCGTGGGCGCAGCTGGTGGTGTGGGATCGGTCGCCTGCCAGATCGCCTTGAATTATGGTTTTAATGTCATCGGCACAGCTTCACGAGATGAAAGCAGAAAGTATGTCAAAAATTTGGGTGTTAAAACAATTTTGGATCATTCAAAACCTTACCGCGAACAATTAAAAAATCTAGGTATCGACACAATTGACGCTGTTTTCATCGCTGCCAAGGTTGATGAAAATATCCGAGAAGTCGGTAAAATCATCAAACCGCAAGGCCGTGTCTGTTCTCTCCTTCCCTTACTGGATCCATTGCCAACAAGCTTCTTTGGCAAGAGTGTGACCTTCAGTTATGAATTGATGTACACTCGCTCTATTTATGAAACAAACGACTGGATCAAACAACATGAGTATTTAACTGAACTCAAAAACCAGATCGAACAAGGTTTTATCCATTCAAACCTTGAAACCTTAATAAGCGAAATGAATGAAGAGACTCTTGAAAATGCCTATAAACAATTGATGACTGAACATACCATCGGCAAAATTGTTTTAGCGCACAACAAAAAATGATCAACTCATAACAGCGTAGCTTCATGATTGGAAAATATAATCAAAAAAACATAAAATTTAGCCACTGAATGTTAAATCATTCAGTGGCTTTTAATTTATACACAATATTCAGTTCGTAGCTAAAAGATTACAACTTAGTTCTCCCAGTTTCCTGCCAACGACTTGATCGTGCTTTCCAGTGCTCCCGCCAAGATGAAAATGATCCATGACCAGGCCCAGGCTCCTTGTAGAAAACTAAAGACAAGATAGATGACAACAATAATCGGCCAATATATTTCTTCCAAGATATAATTCACTTTTTTATTGCGTTCATCTTTAGCCGCCTCTATTTCAATCGATTCAATATATTTCCCATTGGTCAAGATGATTCCATAAGCACTCCAGACGTTGCCGCTGTAAGTAAAGAAAATGATCCCAGTGCCAATGAGTATCAACATGAATCCCACACCGACCAAAACGGGAATCATCGGTGTCAATGCCCCCATCAAAACGGGTGTGAGCGACATGATACAAAGGGACACCCCGGCAACGATACTGAATATAAAGGAACGTTTATAATTATCCTGGTCATCCTGGATCCATTCTTTGTCGGTCGGCATGATGATAAACGGTGAATAAAACGGTTTAAAGTCTTTGGCTTTCATTCCTTCGATAATGAACAAGCCGATCCCAATCACTGCTAAGGTGACCATCAAGAGCAAACCAAGATATAAAGCACCAGGTATCATCCCTTGAAAAGCCAATAACAGGAGTAAACCAGCTATACCCGATAGACACGCCAACACACCCAACCCGACATTCAGTCCCATCCGTGCTTTAGCTTCCACAAAGCGAGCTAGATCTTCCGAACTCATCGTTGTATACTGAGCTGTAACTTTTTTATTCACCCGACTTACACCGAATTCTTCCAGTAACTCATCGATGTCTCCAAACTCAGCGATCACGACCCCGATCGCTTCATGCTCAGTTGCGCCACCTTCTTTTAATGCGAGATACTTGTCTTCCAGATTCGCCAGAATGTCCGCTTTCAACTGCGTCGTTTCATCGTTCATGGGGACACCTTTGAACATCTGCTCAATATATTCTCTGATAGTATTCATTTATCTTCTCCTCCGACTAATTGATCGACCACTTCTCTTGTGATATGCCACTCTTTCTGTTTTGCTTTTAAATACGTTTTCCCTTCAGGTGTGATTGAATAATAGGTTCGTTTTTTTCCCTGGGTGACCGTTCCAGGATATGAGAGGATGTAGCCTTTCTTTTTCAAACGCGTAAAAGCTGAATACATAGTCGTTTCTTTGATAATATAATCGCCATCGGTCGTTTCCTTTATCTGCCTCGATAGTTCATACCCGTAAGAATCGCCCTGATCCAATAAAGATAGAAGAAAGGTATCGTTATATCCCCGTATGACGTCGCTACTGATCATTCAACCACTCCTTCCGTTTGTTTAATATGTATTATCATTTCATAAATGTACTTCATCTGTCGTTGTACTTAGTTTACTACTTTTTCATAAAAATCACTACTGTTAACGTAGTAATAAATGAGTTTTTTTTGAATCATAAAAGTGGTGAATTCGAGTTAAATTATTCGGATTTATAGAAGGGATTCCTTATAAGTTTGCTGTGTCTAGTTTATTTATCACTTTTACGAAGATTGATTTTGACAATAGTTGATTGATTCGGTAGTTTGGGAGACACTGTCACAATGTAATTACCGAACCGGGTACAGGTTCGGTAGTTTGGAAGAGCCGATCACGCTGTACTTACCGAACTGGGTACTGATTCGGTAGTTTGGAAGAGTCGATCACAACGTACTTACCGAACTGGGTACAGGTTCGGTAGTTTGGGCGAGCCGATCACAACGTACTTACCGAACTGGGTACAGGTTCGGTAGTTTGGGAGAGTCGATCACAACGTACTTACCGAACTGGGTACAGGTTCGGTAGTTTGGGAGAGCCGATCACAACGTACTTACCGAACTGGGTACAGGTTCGGTAGTTTGGGAGAGTCGATCACAACGTACTTACCGAACTGGGTACAGGTTCGGTAGTTTGGGAGAGCCGATCACAACGTACTTACCGAACTGGGTACAGGTTCGGTAGTTTGGGAGAGCCGACCACGCTGTACTTACCGAACTGGGTATTGATTCGGTAGTTTAGGAGAGTCAATCAAAATGTAATTACCGAAGGAAGTACAGGTTCGGTAGTTTGGGAGAGCCGATCACAACGTACTTACCGAACTGGGTACAGATAAGGGCATTTCAAAGAGACGAATAACCCATATTAAAACAAAAAAAAGACGCCGGCTCGAAAGCGCAACGTCTGTTTATAAATAATGATTAACTTAATCAATGTCTCTGCGTCTGAAGCCGATAAATCCGGCTGCTGATAATATACCAGCTAAAGCAGTTAGCCCAAAAACGACTGGCCAGCTCCACGTTTCAATCGGAATCTCCGGCACGTAATGGAAAGCTGAAAATGCACTTACCCATTTTGGAAAATCGAACAGCTCTCCAAAGTATAAATTGACAAAGACAAAGCCCAGGTACAGCCAGATAAGTGACGTCAACCTCGGTAACCATCCGACCAATAAGGTAGCCAGTCCGATCATGACAAAAATAGCCGGCACATAAGCCATTCCCGCTAGCATCACTTTTAGGAAATCGATGTCAAAATCCATTACTAAAGCTGCTCCTCCAAAAGCGAGTGATGTCACGATCTGCATAATAATGGCAATGACTGTACTAATTAGGAAAAAAGTCCCTAAGATATGGTAACGAGAACGCGTACCAGCAATCAGTTTATCCAGGCGATTTTTCTTCTCTTCCCCACGGACTCTTAGCAGGAACTGAACAGCCGGGACTGAGGAAAAGATCCCCAATACACCCAATATCATCGCCATGAACTGCTCAGCCATGCTGATGCCTTCTTGATTGGCAATGATTTGACTGACGATTTCGTTCCCTTCTAGTAAACTGTCAACGTCCCCGATAACTGAGCCATATGTGAAACCTAACAGGGCCATAGAAACGGTCCAGACGATCAGCGGTGTCCTGATCAGATCCAAAACAAAGCCAACCGGTGTTTTCAAAAAAGCGGAAGCATGACGTTTTCCGTCTCGATCAGCGATCAAGCCTGCTCCCATATCCCGTTTGTGTTTCAAATAGAGTGCAAAAGCAATGAGTAACAGACTCAGAGCCGAACTGATAAATACCGGATACCAGTAATCATTGACGAACGGTTCCGTATTGTAAAGCAATCCCAAAGGAGAGAACCAACTGAGTAAAGGCACACCGCCATCTCCGATGATTCGAATAATATAAGAGATCCCCAATACACCAAAGGCCAGCATCATCGCACCTCGGGCATTCGATGAAAGTTGTGCGGTAACGAGCGTGACAGCCCCGAAAAACAAACCGGCACTCGCATAAATGGTCCCAGTCAGAAAGGCCCCTTCGACTGTCATGCTGGCGTCTCCTAAAGCAATGATCAATGCCGCAGTAATAATGAGCACAAGCACGTTTGTTACCAAAAGTAATAAAATAGCTGAGGTCGTGTGAGCGATTCTTCCCGTCGGTTGAGCTTGAATCAGTTCTAAAATACCGTCTTCTTCTTCGGAACGCGTATTTCTGACGACCAGTAAAATAGACATAATTGCAAATACTACAAAACCTAAAATGGTCATCATATGACTGTACATGGCACCGATCGTATAATTATCCTGACCTATAACACGACCAAACAGTGCTTCCATGGCAGGGTTCTGCATCGCATAAGATAATGCTTCGCGCTCAGCCGGATCACCATAGACTTCCACGAACGCAAAGACACCGATGAAAACATAAAAAGCAACCCCGAGCAGCCATAAAAAGATTTTCAACCAATCTTTCTTTACAGCAAAGCGAAACAAGCGACCAGTCTGAGCAAATGCTTGAGAAGCCATTTATACTCCCCCTTTAGTTGTTTCGTAGTGACGCATAAACAGGTCTTCAAGTTTGGGCGGAGCACTCTCTAGTTTCGTGACGTGATACGGTTCGACAAAACGCAAGAATTCAGCCATTTTATCACTATCCAGCTGGAAAATCGTTTCCCCTTTTTCATGTATGACATCGTGAGCAAAATCCTGATCAGCCAACAAAGGGACGTCTTCTTTTGTTTTGAAAATAATTTGTGTGCGCGTCAGGTGTCTGAGCTCATTGAGTGACCCTGATTCGACGATTTCCCCTTGGCTGATTATAGCCACCGTATCACAGAGTTGTTCAACTTCGGATAATATATGGCTGGAAAGTATGATACTTGCACCTCTGGCCTTCACTTCTCGTGCCTGTTTCTGGAAAACCCGTTCTTGAAGCGGATCCAAACCGGCTGTCGGTTCGTCAAAGATGTACACGTCGGCATCGGCTGCGAACGCCGATATGAGAGCGACTTTCTGTCGGTTTCCTTTTGAATAACCGCGGCATTTTTTAGTCGGATCAAATTCAAAGCGTTTGATCAGTTCTTCTTTGCGCTGTTTGTCCACTTTTTGTCCGCGCATACTGAGAAATAAATCGATCACTTCGCCCCCTGTTAGATTGGGCCACAAGTTTACATCTCCCGGCACATAGGCGACGCGCTTATGGATCTCAACAGCATCATTCCAGACATCTTGTCCGAATATCGTGGCTTGCCCGTCATCTGCCTTGATCAAACCGAGCAGGATACGAAGGGTCGTTGATTTACCCGCTCCATTCGGTCCAATGAAACCGATGATTTCACCCTTATTTACGTTGAAGCTGACATCTTTTAATGCCTGTGTTTTACCGAATGCTTTTTTTAGTCCCTTGATTTCCACAACTTTTTCCATTTATTCATCACTCCTCTAGTAAAATAAAGTCATCGCCAATTTTTTGATAAATTTTTAAATATATCCCATAGTGAGTTCCATTACCTCACGAATATTAGCCTGATTTTGACTATATTTAGATGATTTGACACTTTCCTTTTTTTCGTTGAAGTAGTTTCCTGTGACATGTTCGATATCCGGAGAGTTAGCCAGATAAGTGTAAGTTTCAGCCATCTTTTCCGGGGATATGGCGAACTTACTTTTTACTGAGTACATCTTCTTCATGAGCTCGGATAGATCAGGATACCTGTCTATATCGATTTTCACATTCGTCACCCTGATACAATTTACGGTGACGGGTGTTTCCTTCAACTTTTCTGAAAGCCAGTAAGTGTACATGACTTGAGCGAGTTTCGACTGATAGTAGGTCTTTTCCACGCTGTATTTTCTTTCTCTGAACTCCGGATCCTCCAGATCGACTTTCAATAAGGGATGCATCATCAAGCCTTGGGAAGAGACCGTGATCACTCTACCCTGTTCACTCTGAGTGAGTTCGTCCATTAACAGCTCTGTCAATAAAACCGGACCGATATGATTTGTAGCCCAGACCGTTTCGACATCTTCCTTTGAAAACTGAGGTGTTTTTCTACTGATGTCAAAGTCAGCGGCATTATGAATAAGTATATCCAGCACCTTATGCTTTGATTTCAATTCATTGACTGCCTTTTTTATGGATGCTTGAGAACTCATATCTATCAGCAGCAGTTCAACTTGTTCATTTTTACTTCTATCTTTTATTTCTTTTAGCGCCGCACTGCCTCTTTCCTCGTTTCTACAACCAATGATCACCTTGATACCAAGTTCAGCCAATTGGATAGCTGCAGCTTTTCCGATGCCTGAATTTCCACCCGTAATCAAACACACTTTATCTCTCATACGAAAAGCACTCCAATCGTTTCTCCTATTCTTCCAAACTATCCGTCACTATCATCTTTATAATATATTTTTTTCAAATAACCTAGATGATCATAAAACTCATCGTAATAGGGTTTTAAATGCTCGTTCGTATAGTCTATGATGGGTTCTTGCTTTAACCGTTGTTCCAGTTCAGCACGGTAACCTTCGATGGTCCAGCGGATAAAATTAAACGATGTTTCTTTGGGTATGTCTTCTCTGAATTTTGTGAAATCGATATTTTCCGTCAATAAACTTCCCCAAATCTTTTCTGCCTGTTCCTGCTTTGATTTCAAATCATCAGGTAATGCATAATTTTCCGAGTGCATCAGAATGTGCCCCATGAAGTTAAGTGCCTGTTCGTACTTTTGATAGACGTTCCATTTCAAGAGGCTCATTTCTTCGATCCGCTTGAAAAAATCGGTTTCTTCAAAGTTCACTTTGCTCAGGTATTCTCGGTAGGCAATGTCGAACGCCTCATCGATCAATTGATGAAACAGGTTTTTTTTGTTCCCGAAATAATAAAACAACGTCCCTTTCCCGATCCCAGCCTCTTTGGCTATCTGGTTCGTCGAGGCATTTTTATAACCTTTTTCGCTAAACTCTTTGAACGCTGCGTTGAGTATTCTCTCCTGTTTATCTTTTTCCAAAGATAAGAATGCATCTTCCATCAGGTTATCCTTCCTTGAGAGATTTGACCAGCTTGGTCAGTTTGGACTAAAAAATTTTGACCGCTCTCTTTACAGGCTTACTTTAGCATACCTGACCAGGGCGGTCAATATATAACATTCCATATTATTTAAAAATTATAAGCTGCTTTTTTCAGAGATACGTTCCATCAAATTAAGCCCGATCACCATAAAGAGTACCCCCATGAAAAGCAGAGCAGCTATAGGTCCAAACAACTCGCTCACACTGCTACCTTGATTCACAGCCCCAATCATTCCTTGTATACCATGTTTGATCGGCATCAGTTCAGCCAGGAACAATAAGATACGGTTATTAACGATTTCAAGCGGCCAGAATGCTCCGCCGATCATTGCCATGGATGTAGCTACAATAGGAATAACGATTTGAAGCTGTTGAGGTGAGCTGACGATACCTATAATGAACATCCCTAGAGAAACGATCGCGAAAATAAAACTCAAGATAACTACCAGCATGGGCACATAATTGGTGCCTAAATCGACGTCTATCAGATTACTCAAGATAATGAACGATAGCGCAATCTGAATGAATCCCACTAAAAAGTAGTGCAGCATTTGCCCCATATATATTTTTGTTTTACTTAAGGGAGAAAAAATGAGGCGGTTCCAAGTACCCATTTTCTTTTCTTCAATCAAATTTATCATAAGGTAAAAGACTGAGAATGCCGAGAAATAGAAAGTCATACCCGCCAAAATACCGACCGGAAAACCTTGACTGACATTGGATTCGTCACTGCTCAAAACGGTATTCAGTTCGATAAACGTCTGCAGTTCAAAGGGTTCTGACAAGTCATTTTCTTCCAGTTGGGCAACGCGTTTTTCTCTGGAAAACACCTGATCGACATGCTGAATGATCGGGGACAGTTCCATATCCTCCCGTCCGATTAGAAAGCGATAGTTCTCTTCATTCAATTCCAAGGCGAACGACGTTTCATTCATTCGAATGCGTTCATATATGGTATCATAATCACTTGCTTCAAAGACAAAGGTGTCGTTTTCGTTGAGTTTAGTGATCCACTCATCTAGTTCCTCACTCGTCAATTCTTCACTATAGGTGCGCGTCGTAATCTTTTGATCACCTTGGCTTCCTCCCAAGAAATTGACAAATAAGACCGTTAATCCCAAGAACATCAAAACGACTAAAGGTTGCTTAAATAAACGCTGCCACTGTAACTTGAAGACTGTCCACATTTAATCCAACCTCCTTTTAGGAAAAACAGCAACACTGAGCAAAATAAGAATGACCGCCATCACTAAAACTCTGATCAAGAGGGGTGCTATTTCTTCTAAAGAAAATCCCTGCATCAGCTGCAGATAACTCGTCATCATGGCCCCGTTCGGCGTCCAGTTTCCCAACTCCTTCAAACTTTGCGAAAACTGCCCGACAGGTGTAAAACTGCCTCCTAAAAAAGCAAAGACAGTGACGATCAATCCGTTAAACGTACTGGATGTTGTATTACTGTTCGAATACAGCGTGATGGATGTCAGCAAGCTGGTGATTCCACCCACAACAAATGCAAGAACCAGTGTAGCGATGGCTGTGTTCAACCAAAAAGTGCTGTCTCTTCCGGTAAACGTTCCGAAAATCAACGTGCTCAATCCGAACAAAATAGCGACTTGTATATAAGTGATCCATGTCCCTGAAATCAATTTACTCATCAGATAATTCAGCGGCTTCGTTCCAGAGACCATAAGCCGTCCAAAAACATGCTGTTCTTTTTCCTTAAACGCTCGACTAGATAGAGCTGGGGCTGTGTATAGAGCAAACATCATCCCCATACCGATCGTGTAATACTGGAATGAAGAAATCGGTTCTTCAGCATTCAGCGACACCACTTCACCATAGGATGTGTCTTCCGGCTGGACCGATTCCTGTTCACCTTCCAAGGCGAGGGCTACAGACACTTCCAGATTGTAACGCTCGACAAAGGTGGTTGTGATGCTTCTTAAAATATCTCCACGTACACTCTGGAAGTCCAGCAGTTCCAGTTCCAATTCAGAAACTGTTTCTTCATTCAATAATACTTTTTCCCATATATGAGTAGAAAACCCCTCCGGAATAATGATCACTCCAGATACTTCTCCCTCAGCGAGTGCTTCAGCAGCGACTTCCTGATTCGTCATCTCAAGAGGAACGACCCACTCATTCACTTCCTCACTTTCCAAAACATTTTGAAGTTCTCTACGCGGGTCCAGTTCCTCCGCTATACTTAAGAGCTGGTTCCGTTCAGTTTCTTCCAAGCCCATCTCTGTCAGACGTTCTTCAAATCGACTCATCGCTTCTTCCGAAGTTTGTTCCTCAACGACAGCCACTGGAAAAGGCTCTATTGAAAATTCTGTTACCGTAAGATTTCCCAGGGCAAAGCCGAGGATCGAGATGAGAATAAACGGCATAAGCAGGAGCTCCATAAGGTCTGATTTGCTACGAGACAATAATTGAAAGTCTTTTTTAATAAGATGCAACATACAATCACTCCCTTTAGTCTCGTAATTTCCTTCCGGTCAAGTGTAAAAAGACATCTTCCAGTGTAGGCGTTTGGACCACTATGCCAGTGATTTTAGTGTGGGCCGATTTCGCCATGTCAAAGACATCGCCCAGCAAATCGTCTCCTTTTGTCGCAATGACTTTATAGCCCTGTCCTTCCTGCATGACTTTCTGCACGACAGGGTGCTCTGACAAGCGTTCAAGAAAAGCTGGGGATAGCGACTCCACATCGATGCGGATCGTCTCATCACTGCTCAAAATCTCTTTCAGTTCTTGGTTTGTACCGGAGGCAATGATTTCACCGTGATCCATAATGTATACACGATCACAGAGCTTTTCTACCTCTTCCATGTAATGACTGGTATAGAGGATCGTCATGTTCTTTTCTCTGTTCAGTTTTCTTATCATGTCTAAAATATAATTGCGCGACTGCGGATCGATCCCTACTGTCGGTTCATCCATGATCAACACTTCCGGTTCGTGTAAAAGTGTCACTCCGATATTGATTCGGCGCTTCATTCCTCCCGAATATGTCTCGACCGCATCTTTTTTCCTCTCAGTAAGTCCGATCAGTTCTAAAACATCTTCGATGCGTTTTTCCAACTTTTCCCCTTTCAAACCGTAGATCCGTCCGAAGAATTTCATGTTCTCATAAGCGGACAATTCTTCATACAAGGCGATTTCCTGCGGGACGACACCTAACACCTGGCGTAACTCTTGAGGATTTTTCAATGCATTCTTATCCTTGAAATGAACCTCCCCTGAAGTAGGTGGCAGCAGTGTTGACATCATTGAAATGGTCGTCGACTTGCCCGCACCATTTGGACCCAGCAATCCAACTGATTCACCTTTATTTAAATAGAGACTGACCTTATGAACAGCGACATGTTCTTTGAATTTTTTTGTTAACTCTCTGGTCTCTAACATACGTGACTCCCTTCTTTCGTTTTTTATACTTATAGTATATACAATCAAAGAGTCCGTCGCATATATTAACCCTCAAAGTAAGTGACTTAATTATTAGCCTTAATAGGCTGAGCCGTTACACAATAAAAGCTCAGCAAAAAACAATCTTAACTGGTTTGCCTTACATCATACTCTTCAATTTGAAGACGTTGAGGTTAAAAAAGTTAACCTATCTCACATCAGGTCAATCACACCTTTCTATTGGAAAGGTCCTCGCCTATAGGTCATTGTATAGAGCAAATGTCACGCTCCATAACGTATTTGGTGGAGAAAATCCATATCTATATGAAACAGAAAAAGCCTCCCCCTTTTCACCTTTTCTTAAATAAGTGGTAAGACTGATAGGAAATGGGTTTATGTCATTGACTTCTTAAGTGAAACTGATTAAAATTAAGGTAAGAGTTAAGTCCAAATATTTGAACATCCTCTCTTTTTTCGATATTATGTGAAGACGTGGCCCTACTCCCCCCCACTGAACTGAAGAGTTATTAATTGTGAAAGGAGGATGTTACTTGAGCTTTTATGAAAACCTCAAATTTTTTGTAAAAAACCATGCAACGCACTCAAACAAATTTTTAAGTACGAAACCAAAAAAGAAAATAACTCGGACAATATCTATTCAATATAAACATTTTTTCCAAGCTCAAGACATATCATCAAATCAAGAAACCATTGATACGATCGCAAAATGCATAATTAAAAATGATCTAGCCAACCGATATTATGCTGGTAAAAAAGACAAGGATATTATGGAAGTCAAGGAAAAAATATATGAATATGAGAGTTTCCGAACCCAAGAGGTACAACTGATCCCTACTTCTGATGAGGATTTTGATTTGTATATAGAAGATACTAATTTAGGGCAACTACCCGAAGCGTTTAGTAAAGAAGTTCAACATTATTTACAGACCACTATTCTTACGGCATTCGCTTATATCAAGGGTGGCCCTTCTAAGCATTATGATAAAGATAAGGAATGCATCGTGGAATATGATGAACCCTTTGATTTGGATATTTATATACAGTTTAGTTAAAAAAATAAAACTCTCCTAAAATCCTCTAACGGATTTTAGGAGAGTTTTTCTTATTCATCTTTATCTATGCTTCAAACTATTCTTGCCCCCAGGGTATCTTTAAAATGCCCTAATGCCCAGTCATGACCCACTTGATTAAAACTGGCCACTGCATCTTTATAGACGACAATTGAAAAGCCTTTATTATAAGCATCCATTGCCGT
Source organism: Alkalibacterium sp. f15 (assembly GCF_049389645.1). Taxonomy (GTDB): domain Bacteria; phylum Bacillota; class Bacilli; order Lactobacillales; family Carnobacteriaceae_A; genus Alkalibacterium. The sequence continues at coordinate 2,293,799 of NZ_CP186540.1, read as the reverse complement.
ATGCAACACACAAATATCCGTGCAGACGCCAATGAGATGAACTTCTGTGATGTCCCGTTCTCTTAATTTGGTTTCCAAGTCTGTGCCATTAAAGGCACTGTACCGTGTCTTGTCTGTATAATACACGGTCTTGGCCGCTTTGATTTCCTGATAGTAGGCTTCTAAATCACCGTATAGTGATCGGCCTTCTGTCTCTTCAATGTTATGAGGTGGAAACAAGTCGGTTTCCGGATGATAGGGATCATTTTCCGTATGCTTATCGATCGCAAACGCGACAAATTCTCCGGCTTCATAAAACTCTTTCGTTAATGACAACACTTTGTCGTGCACCGCTTGTCCCGGTTCGCCACAGGTCAAGGCACCATCTGCAGCCACAAAATCATTGGTATAATCGATGTTGATCAATGCTTTTCTCATTATCCTCTTCCTTTCCTCTTATTCGATATTTTTGAAGATGAGTATACGACTGACAAAATAGTTGCTAGAAGCAATTACTGTTCCAACACCTATCTTTGACAAGGTAGGATCGAAACTAAAAAAACTGACCATGACAAATAAACCAAGCATATCAGCCGCTGCCCCTGTTGAACGGAATAAAACAAAAAAGACAAATTCTTTTACAAAGGCTTTTCGTGTTTTTGTGTGCGTTTTAAATACATACCGTTTATTCACAGTATAGGAAAACAGGATCGATAGAATTACAGCCACTATATTTGCTACCAAATAATGCCAACCGACGATTTCGTTCAACACGTAAAAAGACAGAATACTAATCGACGATGTGACCAGACCAAAAAGGAAGTAATCAATGAACTCCTCAAACTTATAATACATTTCTCTCAATATTTCATCCCATCCCTAAGGTCTGCTTCAAGACACTATCCTTATTTTAAACGATCCGGCATCATGCCATGCATAAATCCCCAGACACCATTCGTCAAACCTAACAGCTCTCGTTCTTCTTCTGCCACATCATATCTGATCGAATCCTCTTTACCGGCAGTAACTTTTGAAACCCAATTAGGATCGGCCAATAAGACACGTCCCACGGCAACAAGTTCACTGTCTTGTAACACGGTTTCTGCATCTTCTCCGGTTCTGACGTCTCCCACAGCTATAAATGGGATACGACCATTTATCTGCTCATGCAAATAAGTGATCATCGGTTTATCCTGATAAGTATCATGTTGTGAGACTTGATCAAATTTCCTTAATGACACATGGAGATAGTCCAAAGGTTTATTACATAATTTTTCAATTAAAAAGAGGGTTTCGTTGAAACGGATACCCGGCTCTTCTATTTCTTCTGGAGAGAAACGATAGCCGACAATGAACGGTTCGCTTGCTTCTTTTTTAGCAGCATCCGACACGGCATCTAACAGTTTATCTATAAAGGTATAGCGGTTCTCCAAACTCCCTCCCCACTGGTCTGTACGACGATTTGAATGCGGTGAGAAAAACTGTTGAATAAGATACGTATTCGCTCCGTGAAGCTCAACACCATCAAATCCGGCTTTGATTGCTCGGACTGTGGCTACTTTGAAATCCTCGATAATTTGTAGAATCTCTTCATCTTTCAATTCTCTAGGCACTTCAGAATTAGTTCTTAATGCTCTTACTGAACTTGGGGCAACAGGCTGAACCCCTTTTAAAACAGAGGACTGTGTCATACGACCTCCGTGATAAAGTTGCAGGATAGCTTTCGTCCCATTCACTTTGATCGAAGAGGCAAGTTCGCTTAAACCGGCTAAATGCTTGTCATCATAAACACCCAGCTCACCTTCCCACCCTTTACCGTTTTCCGAAACATTGGCTGCTGCAGTGATCACCGCTCCAACCTCTTTACTTCTCATATGATAATAACGCTTTTCGTCTTCGGTAATGACCCCATCATAAAAACTCATTTTAGTTGTCATTGGAGCCATCAAAAAGCGGTTCTTTAAAGTTAATCCATTATTAAATGAAAATGTTTGCGCATATTTTTGATTGTTCATCGTTATCCTCCTTCAGTCTTCCTTCTTATTGTACCGATTGGTGAATTGAAAAACAATTTTTAATGCAAAAAAAAAAACAGCCAGATGGGGGTTATCCATCTGGCTGAGGTAAGGGAACATATTAAGATTGAGCAGCACGCAGTTGAGGATAGACCTCTTCAACAGTTTGCTTGGGATCGATCACAATATAAAGCACTTCTTTCAATAATGCAGAAGTTTGATAGGCATTGTCTTGACCATCAGTATCAAGCGCTTTGTAAGGGAAATAGATAGTATCTCTCTCTACCTCCATAAGTTTTTCGCCACTTTTAGTATCGCGATATAAAATATCCATTTTTTCAATATCCTGGAATTTTTTGATACGGGCAAACATTCCCGCTTCTAATCCACCTTTATTGATATCGTTGGAATTGACACGATCGGCTTCTTTGTTGATTTCAATTTTCAAAGATTCACATGGGTGAATTTCCTGAAAATCGCCGTCTCCAATTCGACCAAAGCTTGTTGTAACTTGTTTGATCCATAAATCACCGATTTGATCGCGTTTAACTGTCATAGTCTCACCATTTTTAAATATAAAGCGTAAAGCAGACATAACTTTTTTCATAATTTGATCTCTCCTATTTTGTTTTCTATGTGAATAGTTTAACAAATAAAGCAACATAAATAAAGCTTTATTTAAAATATAATATAAATTTATCAACTGGTTTATGTTTGATTGCACATTTTTTTCGAGTTCAGGTAAAATAATTATTTCTGTAAACACTGTGATTTCTAACATTGATTTTGTCGTATTTTATTTATTGAAAGTTTGATCCACAGAAAATATACTGAGCCTTTGTTTTATACTTCTACTACTTCCATTTCTATTCATCAAACAGAAATTATTTGTGAGTAATATTGAAGACTTTCTTCAAAACAACTATTTTAATGAAAATCAGTTACCACTGATGAGCCTTTGTTGTGTGAGTAATCCCTAGTGAATTATTAAGTGACCACTGGTAAGATACGTGGTTCGGAGTTACCCTTTAACTTGAGATCCAGTGCCCGCTCACAAGCAACTAAACACTGAGCAGTGACTAATTACACCTGCTAATACCCACTCAAAGTTTACTGACTGGCGAGTAGGTCCTGGTAGGGCTCTTTAGTGACCGCTCAAAAGTTAAGATCACTTGACCGGTAACTATTATAGGATGAGCATGCACTTATTGACGGCTTAGTGTCTGCTCATAAAGGTATCCGCACTGAGCAGCTACTAAGCCAACACCCAACACCTTACTCAAAAAATCCAGTCATCGAGTTGGCACTAATTCATCACAGTAACTATAACAAGGCACAACCCCACACTAGATAATGAGCCTACTCGCACTCCGTGGCGAGTAGCGTCCCTATGAAGCTTTCAAAAGTTGTAGAAACTGACCGAAGTCAGTTTCTCCCTATCCAAAAATCAACAAATAGTCATTTCCTTATCTTCCAACGACCCAGCCGCCGTCCATGGTGACAGTGGATCCGTGCATATAGTTAGAATCTTCTGAAGCGAGAAAAACGGCTAGTGCAGCAACTTCCTCCGGTTTACCTGCTCGTTTCGCGGGGATATCTTTTAGACGTTCGTCTTCGATTCCTTCCGTCATTGGCGTCTCAATAAATCCTGGCGCAATCAGATTGGCTTTGATTCCTTTCCCACCAAAATCATAGGCTAACTGCTTCGTGAAGCCTTCCAGTGCATGCTTGGATGTGACGTAAGCAGATCCCCCGGGTCCAGCCACATGCGTCGCTTGTGAACCGACATTGACGATCGTTCCGTGGCCTTGTTCTATGAAGTGAGGCAAGATCGCTTTTGTTGCTAAATAAGGACCTTTCACATTCACCTCCATTAATTTATCGTACTCGTCTTCTTCCATTTCTACCGCCGTTTTGTAATTATCATGAATCCCGGCGCCATTATACAAGATGTCAATATGCCCAAAAGCTTTGATTGCTTTATCGACAACGGTTTTTATTTCAACGGCTTGTGTCACGTCGGCTTTTGCAAATACCGCTTCCTGACCGTTAGCTTTGATTGCCTTAACGATTCGGTCCCCATCTTCTTCTTTACGGCCACTCACAACAACTTTGGCCCCTTCGTTCGCATAAGCCATAGCCGTTGCTTCTCCGATTCCAGATGTCCCACCAAAAACAATTGCAACTCTGTTTTTTAATTTCATGTTTGATCTCCTTTCAATAAAATAATCTACTTCTTAAGATTACTATGAATGACGTTCATAATTCAAAAAAAAAGATTTAAAAAGCTTTTATCCGACATTTCGTATAAGAGCTTCCGTTATTACAATCTATTTATTCAGTTCCCAAGGCTTTTTTATCTGCGATAGTTGGTGCAGGAGAAATAAACATCGCGATACTAGCAAGTATCGGTAGTATCAATGACGCGAGTAGTATTTCTTTATACCCACCCAATACATCAAAAGCGATCCCATAAGGAAGTGGACCCAAAGCTGACCCGATCACCATGGCTGACATAGCGACTCCTCTTATTTTACCTAAGTGCGCATGTCCGTAGTAATCCGCCCAGATAATGTTAGTCGATACTCCATTAAAGGCAATAAATATCCCTTGGAGAACAGCATAGACTATTAATAACGATGCCTGTTCAACATAAGCAAGCAGTTAAATAACAACGACGTATAGGATGTAACTCCAAGCTTTCACAATATTAACTTTCACTTTCTCTAAAACAAAACCGGCCACAAAAGTCATTCCCATTTGAACCAAAGCGATGGTACTAAGCAGATACGCAGCAAAAGCTGTGTTGTGTCCTTTTTCAGAAATGATCGAGACCATATGAAAGACCATTGCTGTGTTGACAAGTGCAGGAACCACTGATGAATACATTAAAAACCAGAACGTACGTGTTTTTTTTGCTTCTTGTAGCGTCCACGATTTCAACTTTTCTTTTTTTGTTATCTCTTTATTAGAAGAGACCTGTGTTTCATCAGATTTAAAAGGCTTCACTCCGTCAAGCTGCAAGCCCATGTCTTCTGGACGATTACGAATCAATAAAGCTGCGGCAGGCAACATGATCGTTAACATCAACCCTGCCCAAAAAAGCCAAGCCATTGATAATCCGTACGTTTGAATCAAAAAGTTATTGAGTGGCGGAACTAGCGCTTAACCTACGACGCCACCTATTGAAATCAGAGATAATGCCCTTATCCGTTTTTTCTCGAACCACTGAGGAATTATAACGGAAGGAATCAATGTCAACGATCCTTGTCCAAACATTCGAATGAACAGAAAACCGATCAGGATCATCCAAGGGGCCCTTGTTTATCAATGATGTCCCCCACAAAGGGCATGGATAAACCGGAAATTAAAGTAGCAATGGAATAAAAACTAGAGATCTGACTCCGACTCTATCCAAATTCTTTCATATAGAAATCTATAAAAATGGAAACTGAAAATGTTTGTCCCAGCGAAGAGAAGAATACACTTAAAACACCAACCGCAACAATTACCCAGCCATAATAAAATGCCAGTTCCTTCTTCTTCATAACTAGCCGTCATCCCTTGTTTTTAATCTTTATAATCAATCATCCCCGTGACACGCCAAAAAAGCCATAATAAATGGAGTTTTTCTAAACAATCAGAATTAACACTGAGTATTTAGTCTCCCACTTATCCATGACTTCACTTCCGTTCAAGATTCCAGTTCTGGTTGTTCAAACGGTGATGTGGCTATTACTTTTTTAGTCGTTTTGTCTCTATACATTTTTTTATCTACGATTTCATAGAGATGATTGAACGGCAGCAGATGACTGATCAAGGTGTGACCCACCGATATAGAGGGATGAATGATCTTGTCATTATATAAAATTGGTTTTTCTATCCGCTCGATTACACGGTCTTTTATTGTTTCCAGTTCTTTCTCAGATTCCATATCCTTAACTAGGATCATAATCTCGTCTCCACCAATGCGTCCAATCAAATCAGTTTTCTTCAAGGTGTGCAATAATCGTTCTGCTGTTATGGCTAAGACTTTATCCCCGACTAAATGACCATGTGTATCGTTGATCAGTTTAAAATCATTAAAATCGATCAGTAAGAGCCCATTTTTCTTTGTTGAATATCTCAACACATTTTTTACAGACTGTTCAAATGTTTTTTTATTCAGTAAACATGTTAAGGCATCGATTCGTGATAATTCTCTCTTGGTAAAATATTGATGAACAAAGAACAATACCAGTTTGAAAATAATCAGGATAAATACATAAAAGATGAGGGTTTCCACACTATGGTAATATATGTTTCTATTCCAGCCATCTGCCGGAATGAGTGCAATCGTCCAATTGTTTTCTGGCAATGAAATTGAGGCTGTAACAGCTTCAGACTCGAAGACTCCTTCTTCTCCCCAGAAAACAGGTTGTGACCGATCAGATTCAACTTTGATTGCATATTTATATCCGGGCAAATCATTCGACAAAAGACTAGTTTCTACTAAATGATCGAAATCGATCGTTACACTAGCGAATCCCCAAACTTCTTCTGTGTTGTCTGATTCAATAAACACGGGTTTGCGATTGAATATTTTCATCCCACCCTGAACCGCTTCAACTGGACCTTGCGCCACCGCCTTTCTCTTTATTATCGCTTCTTCGAGATATCTTTTGCGGTCCGGCTCCTCCAGCAAGTTGTACCCAAGGGCTTCTTCGTTTCCCTCTAAGGGATAAACAAAATGAATAATACCATCTTTCGCTAAACTGACACTATCAACTAGTGAATTACGCTCAATAATAAAATCACTGTATGCTCGCAGTTCTTTTTCTGTAACGTCAGGATCCTGACTGACAATCATTTCAAAAAAGTCCGCATAATACAAACTACTATCCAATTGGGCTTGAATATCATCACGGATGAAGTTCAAATGATGACTGGCCTGCATTCGGGTATCTTCATATCGTTGTTCGTTGTCCTGAATATGTAAATTGTTAACAGGTATATATAAAAGTAGAGCTGCTAAAAATGCCACAACAACCGATATCGTCCACCTTTTCACAACACTTGACCTCCTTTCTTTCTTATAAGTATAGTTATTATACACTATATGCCATATAAAAGAGAAGCTATAAAACTTATTTTCACAATTTATTACGAATTAGTACTAAAAGTCATAATAATTGAGCCATTCCTTGAATAAGGTTACACTAAAAGTAAATAATTTATATAAAGACAAGGAACATATTACTGACTAAACACCAAACCGATTTCACTGAAAAGTATTACAGCAAAAAATTCTGGAATCACCAACGTGATCGAACTCGAATAACCTTTCAGTCTTTTAGTTTCCCTACTTCAACTATCGGTAGGGAAACTTTATTCTGTTAACTACACTATGGAAAAGAGAATGCTTATGAACCAGTTTTCGATACATAAAGACGTGAAAAAGTACAAACCGTTTTCCCTTTTCCTCTCGCCTTTAGTTTTACCTATATTGAACGGAACGGTTACTCTAGTTCGTAAAAGGGTTCCATTACCTGAAGGCGTAAAAGAAAAGCATATCCGGCTATCGACCACTGACGGAGACATGATCACGTTAATAATTTACACACCTGAAAAAGTTAAGGATGCATCACCGGCCCTGCTTTATTTTTACGGCAGTTCCTACTTTTTGACCCGTCCCCCACATATCAAACGGTTGACTGCAGAATATGCCTTGCGGACGAATACCATTGTTATCGATGTCGATTATCGTCTGTCACCGCAGCATCCATTTCCAGCTCCCTTTTTTGACGCACTGAAAGCCAGTGAGTGGGTAATGACTCATACTGACTATCTTGGTATCGATCCCGACAAAATTGCGATCGGCGGAGACAGTTCGGGTGCGACTTTAGCCAGTAATGTCACATTATATTACAGAAATCAAGGATTACACCCCTTTTTCTATCAGTTTCTCATCTATCCCGTAACGGATGCCCGGATGCGTTCAAAGTCTCTGCACGAATTTCCGTATTGGAGTGTGAAACTCAATAAAATGATGTGGTCGCTTTATATCAGAGAGGAACTCTCCTTACCCAATGAATATGCCTCCCCCATGGAAGCCGACTCATTCAGTGGACTGCCAACTGCTTACATTGAAGTGTGTGAATATGATCCGTTGAGAGATGAAGGGTTACTCCTAGCTAAAGCTCTAGAACGAGCGGAAGTCAAGGTACAGACCCACTGTGTACAAAATGCTTTTCATTCCTTTGACCTTTTCGCGGCCAGTGAATTGACTAAAAAGACAATGAATACACGGGTAAGGGCCCTGAATCAGGCATTTTATGATGAGTAAAAGTGGTTCTTGCTTAACTGAATACTGGCTTATCAGAAGAGATTGGACTTCGTTCCAATCTCTTCTTTTTTATTATATAATGGTCAGCCTCTTTCACTGATTCGATAAAAGAGTGAAGGAAAATCACCTATTTTACAGGCCCTTTGTCGATTCTATACAAGGTTAAAAAACTACAAAATAAACTTATTTAATCCTCCCCGGCTCATACCTTCCAAAAAAAGTTGCTTCGGTTGATTCGGTCCCTTAACTGAGCCTTCTTGAGACAATATCAACAGCAGACCTATCGATCCCTTTATACCATTCTATATAATTGCTAATTTTGTCATGAAGTCGTAAACTAAAGTTAATATAAAGTTCACAATTGGAGGAGATCATCATGTCCGTAAAAGATTGGCTGATACAAAGAAAAACGCAGTGGTTAGCTACCTTTTCTCGCTTTCCGATCGCTATCGCGCTACTTGCATTAACAGTTATGTTCACCCTGTCCGATATCTATTCCAGGGGCGAACCGGATTATATGAATCACGTGTTGAGTTTAGGAATCGGCGTTTTGCTGGTCGTATCCGTTCAGCTCTATTCCGAACGTCTATCGATCGATAAATTATATTTATGGGGAATCAAGTTAGCCAGTCTGATTTTACCCCTCTTGTATTATTTCTATCTGACCCAAGCGCCATTAGGATTTAATCAGTCGGGTTCAGTCCGCACCCTCGTTCTCTATTTTATCCTTGTCATCTTGCTGCTGGTGGTGCCAACACTACGTTCTCACCTTACCTTCAGCGATTCACTGATCATTTATATCAAAGCTTTTTTCTCGGGTTTACTCATTTCAGTGATCTTGTTTATCGGTATAAGTGCCATCTTGAGTGCTTATACTACTTTGATCTACAGCCTTGATTATCGCTGGTTCTCTTACAGCGCAGCCATTGTTTTTATTTTTGTCGGACCGGTTTATTTACTTTCAAGACTGCCTGTATTTGATGAAGAAAAACACGACTTATCAATCAACGAAGCTAAGAGTATTCCCCCTTTACTTGAAATATTGATAGCTTATATCATTATTCCAGTTTTACTCGTATTTAGTGCCATTCTTATTGCCTATATACTGATCAATATTTCAGGAGAGTTCTGGAAAGATAATTTAATGGAACCGATGCTTATCAGTTACACGATTGCCGGTATCCTAACCCTCTTTTTAGCTGAAAATGTGGATAAAAAAATTCCCCGGCTGTTTAGCCGCTTTTATCCTTATCTTTTGCTCGTCATTGCCATCTTTCAGACGGTTTCATCAAGTTTAAAAACCGCGGACATCGGGCTTACTCATGGCCGCTATTTCGTGCTGCTATTCGGTGTTTTTTCTATCATCAGTACCCTTATCTACAGTTTCTTGAAATCCAAGAAGATATTTATTCCTTTCTTGCTGATAGGTTTGGGTGTGATATCGATCCTTCCCATGATCGATGCTGTGTCGATCGGCATCAACAATCAACTAAGCAAAGTGAATAACATCGTTGAATCAGCTGAAATGGATGAAGAGATGACCGAACAGTTAGGTGAAACGTTATCAGATGAGGAAAAAGCAAAATTCAGTTACAGTATGAATTACCTGAATCAGCAGGAAAAACTGGATCAACTCGATTGGCTGCCGGACAACTTTGCTTACGAACGTGATTTTGAGCAAACCTTTGGCTTTAATCCTAGTTTTCACTATTATTATGGCAGCGACATCGATGGGCCCTTCCCCTCTGGTTCACGCTATGCTTATATGGAACTCGATATGACGCAGCCAAACGTAATTCCCTTGGCTGATGTAGATGAACTAGTGGAATTATCTACCTATCTAGGTAGTCAGATCAATGTCGATTTAGATAATGAACCATATTCATTAAAATTTGTTGCTGAAAGAGACGCATTGAGTGTTGAATTGTTAGAAAATGACTCCTCTGTACTCACTTACGATTTATCTTTCATTCGAGAATTGGCGTGGGAAGTTCCTGTGGAAAATTCGCAAAGACCTTTAGATGAACTAATGTTTACAGAAGAAAATGAGGACGTTCGTTTGACAGTTATCGTGAGACGTCTCGAAGTTGAGGAGAACACCAATGTCGAGGGAGAATTTATAATTTTAATCACTTATAAATAGAATTTATTAGATTACAAACAAAAAGTAAGCATTTTCATCCTGTTTACGTTATACTAAAAAAGTATTAATTTTTTAGGAGGAATGTCAAAAATGAAGAAACAAACTTTTACTTTTCACAATGGTGTAACGATTCCAAGTATTGGCTTTGGTACATGGCAAATCCCTAACAGAGATGCCTATGATTCAGTAACAATGGCACTTAAAAATGGCTACACTCACATCGATACTGCTTTAGCTTACCGCAATGAAGAAAATGTGGGTAAAGCGATCCATGAATTCGATTTACCGAGAGAAGATATTTTCATCACGAGCAAATTGCCTGCTCAGATTAAAGGCTACGACGAAACACTCAAGGCATTCAATGAAACAATTACAAATTTAGGTGTCGATTATCTCGATTTATACCTTATCCATGCTCCATGGCCTTGGGATGAAATAGGCAAAGATTGTACTGAAGGAAACGTTCAATCATGGAAAGCAATGGAAAAATTATACAATGAGGGTAAAATCAAAGCGATCGGTGTCTCCAACTTTGAGATCAAGCACCTTCAACCGATCTTGGATCAATGTGATATCGTTCCAATGGCTAATCAAATCCCCTTTTATATCGGTAAAGATCAGGAAGAATTGTTGGCCTTTTGTAAAGAGCATAATATCGTTGTAGAAGCCTATTCACCTCTAGCTACTGGTCAAGTCCTGGACATGCCAGAACTTAAAGACATGGCTAAAAAATACGACGTTACGGTTGCTCAACTGGCAATTCGTTACTGCTTGGAAAAAGATACGCTTCCTCTGCCCAAATCAACACATGAAGGACGTATCAAAGAAAACAGAGATTTAGACTTTGAAATTTCTGATGAAGATGTTAAAATACTTGAACAAATCAAAGATGTACGTAAATAATCGATCAATAAAATAATAACCCGTTAACTGATTAAGCTTTCTTAGTGAGTTAACGGGTTATTAATATTCTATTAGCTTTTTTAATACTGAAAGATATCGAAAGGAGTTAGAAATATGAAAGTCAACGATTTCACGGGCATGTTCAGCCGGACCAGCTTGACCATTGATTCCATCGAAAATCCACACGATGATTATCATGTCATTACCTTTGATTATCCAGAAGGGCTAAACTGGGACTCGGGAGAACATGGGATGTTTACCCTCCCAGGCAAAAAAGTAACAGGTCGCTCTTTCCGAATCTTTTCGATTGCTTCCTCCCCTTCGGAAAACAAACTATTTATTGCTACCCATGCCAATGAACCTGTCAGCAGTTTCAAGCAGACTCTTTTCTCTCTTTCTAAAGGAGATACAGTGAATATGCTCGGTCCCTTTGGATGGTATAAAGTGAAGGATTCCACGTCACCTATCGTTATGATCGCAGCCGGGATCGGTATTACACCCAACCGGGCCATGATCAAACAGCTTGAACACGATACACGCCGGGATGTTTTTCTTGTTTATTCATCTTCTGACACACATTTGTTCAAAGAAGAATTAGACAGCATCGCTTTAAACAATCCAAAATTCCATCCATACTACACAACGGGCCGTGACCAAACCCGAGAGACTTATTTAAAATTGGCGGATACCTTAGGTAATGATGCCATCTATTATGTAGCTGGCACCCCAAAAAGTGTCAAAGATATCAGTAAGCGGTTAAGAGACAACAATGTTAAGTTCACACATATCGTTTTCGATCCTTATTTCGGATATTAAGAAGAAGCCTTCGACTCAAACGGGTCGAAGGCTTTCCTTATTTTTATTGAAGAAAATCTGCCCACTGAAGAGCTTTATTAGCATCAGTGGTCCCTAACCCACGAAGCTAGTATGATCCTCTCACCTATCAAAGGTTGATGAAACTGACCCGTTGCGGTTAGTTTCATCTTCCAGAAATATAAAAGAGTGGACATAGAAGGATGATACCTAAAGTCAAACGCTGCTCGTTTAACTTCAGGGTTCGTCGTCAGTCTATGATCCACTCTTTTAGTATTCATTTATTCACTCATCTTATCAACAAAGCGTTTAGTTATTACTTGAGGCCGCGTAATTGCACTTCCAACAACAACTGCATAAACACCATGATCTAAACAGGCTTTGGCTCTTTCTGGTGTATTGAGATTGCCTTCAGCTATTACCGGAATAGTAATGGCATTCAAGTATTCTTTTAACATTGCATAGTCATTTTCAAATATCGACTGATCCTTAGTATAACTGGTGTAACCAACCAACGTTGTAGAAACCACGTCAAATCCTAAGCGTTCAGCTTCTACCCCTTCTTCGACGGTTGACGTATCAGCCATCAGCAAAACATCATCATACTTATCCCGAATAGCATTTACGAAATCTTCCAATGTTTCACCGTTTGGTCTCACTTGTTTTGTGGCATCGAGTGCGATCATGTCACAACCCACGTCCATTAATTCGTCCACTTCTTTCATTGTCGCTGTAATATAGACTTTTGTGTCTGGGTAATGTCTTTTGACTAAGCCAATAATAGGCAGAGATGTTTGTTTCTTTATTTCTGCTATATCTTCTTTAGAATTGGCACGAATGCCTACCGCGCCGCCTTCAGTTGCTGCTTTGGCCATACGACCCATGATGAATGAACTATGTAACGGTTCATCGGATATTGCCTGACAAGAAACAATTAAGCCTTTTTTAAAATTATTTAACATTTTTAGCCCTCCTAATGCTTGATTTTTCCTATTATTAAGTATATCATATTTAATATATAACTTGTTATTTAATACAATATTACAAATGTATACTTATCGTGTAATGTTACTGTGTTTCTCATTCCGTATGGTATACTCAAAAATGTGAAATAACTCTATATACGAAAGTGAGGTGCGTTATGAAAAAATATGAAGAAATATACACCGACATCAAAGAAAAAATAATCAATGGCGATTATACTGCTACCGAACAACTTCCTTTCGAAAAAGATTTATGCGAAAGTTACAATACGAGTAAGATGACAGTTAAGCGTGCCCTAGATTTACTAGTCGAAGAAGGTTTAATTATCAAACGACGCGGTTCCGGGACATTTGTGAAAGACTTAAGCAAAAAAGAAATTTTGCGTATTACTCAGACCAACCAAATCAGTGGTTTTTCTCTCTTTTATAATAACAAAGATGTGAAAAGTGAAATTTTAACTTTCAAAGTTGTGCAGGCAGACGAAATCGTTCAGGACAAACTGAATCTTAAACCTGAAAGCTTTGTCTACGATATTCACCGAGTACGTCTCGTTGATGATAAACCAATCGTGATAGAACATGCCTATATCCCTATCGAACGTGTTCCAGGATTAGAGAAAAAACACCTCGAAGGTTCTATCTATAAATATATTAAAGAGGATTTGGGTTTAACGATCCAAAGTGCCCATCGTCGTTTCACCGTAAAAAAAGCCAGTGAGGAAGAAGCAAGTCATCTTGCTATCGAACATAATGATCCGATAGCAATAACCGAACAAATCGCTTACCTGGATACGGGTGATTCGATCGAATACAGTTTATCAAAACATCGTTCGGATGCCTTTGCTGCCGAAACGATTATCACAAAATAACAAATCATCATTGCATTAAAGACTAGTTCCGACTCTCTCGCGATAGTTAAGTGAGGAAGATGGACTAGTCTTTTTTCTTTCTTCGCTCTTTAAAAATCAGAAACTTTTGTATCCGATAACTGATCATGAACAAAATAGCATCCACAAATATTTTCAATATTACTTCTCGTAGGCCGGTCAATTGAAACAACCAGTATACACTAAGTCCAGAAGCAGATGCTTCTATAGCGACCAACGCATAATATCTGAATAAGGTTTTATTCCAGCGTTTGTTGCTTTCAAAGACCCACTTTCTATTCACTATATAATTAAACAAACTGGATACTGCCCTTGCTAACAATGTAGCTACAATAATCCGCCTTTTCGTTACTAAAAAACTTAAAGCTAAAATAAACACTTGAAAAAAAGAAATATCGATTAGAAAAGAAGTGAAAGAAACACTCATGAACTTGAAAAAGTTCTTGAACAATAAAACGTAGATTTCCACAGAATCTTTAAAGGGATTGAAGTGACTCTCTTCATTATCTTTAATATACACTGTTTGAATAGGCACTTCCTGAAAATCAATCCGTTTTTGAATGGCTACGATCAGCATATTTGTTTCGTAACTGTAGCGTTCTCCATCAATGGCGATGAACTCCGGCAGCACATCTAAAGTTATCCCTCGAAGACCCGTCTGTGTATCGTTTATTTTCTCTCCGTAAAGAAGTTTAAAGAGATGTCTGGTTATCGTATTCCCTAATCTGCTTGTTAACGGCACATTTTCTTCACTGAAGTGTCTTACACCTAGAAGCAATGCTTTTGTTTTTTCATCTAACTGACTGCAGATTTTCAAGACATCACTTACTTCGTGTTGTCCATCTCCATCAACCGTAATGACACCATGTCGTTTAGAGAGTTCGGTATCATTTAATATGTAATTAAACGCATTTTTTAATGCACGTCCTTTTCCCATATTAACGGCATGTGTCAATACTTTCACTTCAGGCAATTTATCCAAAAGTTCAAAGACAGACGTTTTATCGCTGCTGCTTCCATCATTCACAATTACAATGGATGTGAAGGCTTCTTGTATGAGTTGTTTTACATAGGGTATGAATGCTTCATTTGGCTCTAGAACAGGTATGACAATAACACAATTCTTCATAGGCAGTCCTCACTGAGTTATAATTGATAACAAATCTGTCAAATAAATTCATTATCGTCAATATTAATCATACCATATAACGCCATTTTTATACTCCTATATACTCATTGAAAAACAAAAAGTCCTTACTTCATTGTCCGTGTAGGCTCTATACAGTAAAGACTTACGTAACAACCTTTATCAGGTGTGCATTCTCTTGATCTCATGATTAAAATGATTGACGTCATTATAAATATTCAGACGCGATAGATAATCTTTGGACCATTCTTTGATGACACTGTGTTCATCATGTACTGGATCATTGATGACTTCCAGAAAATATTGATAGCCTGGAGGTCCTCCGACATTCTCAGGTACAGGGTCACCGGACATGAGCGTCAACTTAGGAAACATACGCTTTTTCTCAGAATAAAATTTCCTTGCCCGGATGGAATGTTCCCAAGAATCTCCGAAATCATAAACGTAGGTGATGACGCCGTTTTCTTCTGGTGTGATCACGTCAGCTAATTTCAACTGACTCGCAGTATACGCTTCCTGATTTCCGCCCATTTGATACTGTTCCATGTTATATTTTTGCTCTGCCCCGATAATGGTCGACCCGTCTTCCAATATGAACTGATGCAAATGCATATGCTGCCACATATAAATCGTCTGAATAACTTGATGCAGATCCTCAAAAGTGAGATACATAGGCATTTGTACGATGCGGATCACATCAGGTAGCATTTCCATCCTCAAGCGAATCTCAAATTCCACCATATCCACAGCATAAGTGACTGGACCGATGACTTCCTCATATTCATTTATAAAATGCTCAAACGACCTTTCACCTCTTTTCAAAGAAGTGTTCAAGCGACTGATTTGATATTGCCAATAGCCTTGAACAATGAAATCATCCTCTTGATAGTAGTTCATTTTTCTCATAAGGTTAATCACTGAAGAGTTGCGACCGATTTTCTTTGAATCCGTAGCTTTACTAATGGTTATTCCGTAACCGTTTGAGTCAGTGAGATAGCGTTGGATACTGTGGTGACTAAAACCTAATTTCCCCAACAAATCATAGAATGCTTCTTCAAACCAGTCATAAAACTCCATTAATTCTTCTTCATACACATTCAAAAAGATTAGAGTTAACCCCGACCGATCATGAGTCATAATCAAACACTCATCAGTACCCATTTCAGCTATATTGGCATGCCAATCAAAAAAAGAATGCCCATCAGGTGACTCAGAGTCTTCAAGAAACGTGACGTGCTCAATCGGTTCTGTTGCCATTTTTTCTGCCTTCTTGAAACCCTTCATTAATTTCTTCGTTGCATATATGTGCATGACTCATCCCCCGTCCCAATTTGCTTCTTTGAATAAGTATACCATTGATACCCTTGAAGTACCTATGGTTAATCAATTTTTCACAGGAAATTATTTCCCTAGTTCTTTTTAATTGATCATAATAATTTGTTTTTATAGTCAACTAGCAAAATATAGCAAAAGCAATATCAAAAAATCTTTGCCCTTATTTACTCCATTCATCTTCTAAAATTCCATATATTATCATATTCACATATTTCCCGTCGATCAGTTCATTGTCTCTGCGCATACCTTCCTGGACAAACCCCAAGCGTTCCGGAATCGACCGGCTCTTTGAATTGCCTTCCGCCGCCCAAATTTCTATTTTATGTAAACCTAATTTTTCGAAGGCATAGTCGAGAAGGCTTTTGACCGTTCTAAACATGATACCTTTTCCGGTATATTCACTGCCAAGCCAGTAACCGATCTCGGCAGATTTGATAGACCAGTCGATGTCGTTTATATTGACACTACCTGCAACTTCTCCGTTATATTGAATGACAAAATGAACCGCTTTTTGCTCTGTGAATTCTAGCAGGTGCTTATAGGTTACCTCGTCGATGTCTTCTACAGATTGAACCTGGTCCACCCAAGTCATCCACTGTTTCAAATGCTTTCTGGACTGATCGATTAATGCGAAGATCTCTGGACTGTCTTGATTTTCTTTTAATTTCAAACTTATTTCTTCATCTACTTTGTGTGTAAGCATTTTGGTCCCCTCACTCTTCTGTTTACCCTTAGTATAGCATTTGAATAGGTAAAAAATTCGTAACTATCTTTGTAATTCTAAAAAACATTATGTACAGTGAGCTAAGTTCCGATTTACATTTGAGTTGATCGTTACTGCCCCTTTCAAAGTTCGGTAAGTAGGATTTGCATTTTCCTATAAAAGTGTCGAACCTGCCGTAACTTCGGTAGGTTCAGAAAAAATATACGTTTGAAACTACCGAACAGGGCCCGGTTCGACAATTAGAAAAGACATTTGAAATCCTACATGTCGAAGTTACCGTCAGTTCGACACTTACAGCATAATGGAAGCAGTGAACTTACCGAACTTGGCAAACTTCGGTCATTAGGCAGCAGAATCTCTTGTCAACTTACCGAAGTGTTCCCTACCTAACATATGAAACTGTATACCCCTCTCTTTGCCCTTGATTTTCCCGTAAAAAAAGAGAGCTCGTTTAGAACGAACTCTCAGACAGTATTATTTACTCTTCTTTCTTCAATATTTTCAAGCGGATGAATTTGTCCGTTTCAGCTACTAGCAACACAATGATACCGACACCTACAGCGATCAGCCATTCCAAACTGTTTAACCCCTCAGTGTAGAAATAACGCTGCATGAAAGGTACATACGTTAGTATCAATTGTAGAATAAGCATAACCCCTATGATAAGGAACGCTTTTTTGTTGCTGAAAAATTCTTTTGAAAAGGCAAGTTTACGCGTGCGAATATTAAAGAGATAAAAGATCTTGCTCATGACCATAATATTCACGACCATCGTACTTGCTGTAGCTTGATTAGCCCCGTATTCTATCAGCCAATCGTAGGCAATCAAGCTTAACGTAGCCATCAAGATGGATACATAAGCAATTTGGAATGCTTGCCGCTTGTCAATAAACGGTTCCGTCGTGTCTCTTGGCGGACGTTCCATGATCCCTTCTTCGGCCGGTTCAAAAATAAAAGCAAACTGAATAGTGATGGCCGAGACCATATTGATCCACAACATTTGCGTCGCCTGAAGAGGTAAATCATTTTGCATTAAGAGGGTGATCGCAATGATCAAACCTTCCGCAAAGGATGTCGGCAGGAGATACAAAATACTCTTTTTGATATTGTCATATATACGACGTCCTTCATGAATCGCGGTACTCATCGTTGAGAAATCATCATTGGCCAGGACCATGTTCGCAGAATCTTTCGAGACATCTGTCCCTTTTATTCCCATGGCCACACCGATATCAGAAGTCTGAAGAGCAGGCGCATCATTAACACCGTCTCCTACCATAGCGATAACTTTGCCACTTCGCTGATACGCTTTGACGATCTGCAGTTTATTATCCGGCGTCGTTCGTGCAAACACTTGATAATCATTGATCTTTTCTGTTAATTCCTCTTCACTCATTTCATCCAATTCCAGACCGGTAATGGCATTGACCGTTTCTGCCAGCCCCAATTGTTCCGCAATGGCTTTAGCCGTACCGGGGTGATCACCTGTGATCATTTTAACCTCGACACCAGCCGTGCGCATGGTTTTGATCGATTCGATGATCTCGTCTCTCGGTGGGTCCATGATCCCTACAATACCCAGAAATTTGACCCCGCCGTCCAAGTCATCATGATCGATGTCCTCTTTATGCTGCTCGAGACTTTTGACCCCTACGGCAACAACGCGTTCTCCTTGAGAAGATAAGTCTTCCACTATATCCTGCCAGTGTGAGAGATTGAAATTTGAATCAAAGGATTCGGCCATTTCGAAAATCTTGTCTGGAGAACCTTTAATATAGATCTTCTGTTCACCGGTTTTTTTGTGCTGTGAAAGAGAGGCTATATAACGATACTCTGAATCAAATGGAATACGGTCCATTTCTTCATAATCCGTTTCCTCTGTTTGATAGACTTTCTGATATAAGGTTAAAAAGGATCCATCTGTCGGTTCACCATTGATGATCCAGTGACCATTTTCTTGTTCCAAGGTTGTTTCATTCGCTTCATATCCGGATTGAATCAATTCTTTTAAAATAGGTGACTCATCAACATTAACAGCTTCACCATTTTTCAACACTTCACCTTTAGGGGCATAACCCACACCCGTTACTTCATATTCCCCTTCTGTGGTGATGATTTTCTGAACAGTCATTTCGTTTCTGGTTAAGGTACCTGTTTTATCTGTGGCAATGATGTCTACTGAACCCAACGTTTCAGCCGCAGGTAAGGTTTTGATGATGGTATTTTTTTTATTAGCCATATCTCTGACACCCATCGCCAAGACGACCGATGTTGTAGCTGGCAACCCTTCCGGAACAGAACCAACGATCATCGTGATCACAGCAAGTGAGAGTGCTGCAATTGTATAATCACCTATAAACAAACCAAAAACAAACAACAGTGCGGCCACACCTAAAATGACGTATGAGATGTTTTTACCTAACTGGTCGATTTCTTTCATTAACGGTGTTTTCTTATGGGACTGTTCACTGACAGCCGAACTTATTTTACCAATCTCTGTTTCCTCGGCTATTGCGATAACAACACCGGTCCCATTACCATTTGTCACAGCAGTCGAAGAAAAAACCATATTCCTCTGATCTCCTGTAGATAGAATCCCCTCTAGTGCGTCTTCGAATTTCTCAACAGAACCTGATTCACCTGTCAAAGACGATTCCTGAACTTTTATGTTTTCAGCGTGAACAAGACGTAAGTCAGCCGGGATATTATCTCCTGCTTCTATATAAACCATGTCACCTTTAACCACTTCTTCGGCAGGGATGTCCATTCGTTTTCCGTCTCTTATCACAGTGGCCTTCGTTGATAACATGTCTTTTATTTTTTCCAAGGCATTCGATGCGTTCACTTCCTGATAATAGCCGATAAAGGTATTCGCTATAATAACCAGACCAATGACGACGGCATCAGAATAATGTCCCATCCCAAGCGTTAAAGCCACCGCTGCAAACAGTATGTAAATCACAACGTTGTTTAACTGCCTGATCAAAATGGTCCATTTGGATGTTTTTTCCTGTTTTATTTCGTTTAACCCGTCTCGTTCTAAACGTTTTTTCGCTTCGCCTGCACTTAAACCTTCCGAGGTATCTGTATCGAATCGATCGATAATTTCTTCTGGAGTGTACTGATATAATTTTTTGTTTGATTGGCTATCATCGGACATTGTAATCATCCTTCACAGTTTACTGATATGACTTAATCATAATATAAAAAGTATTATTCCTTAAACAAAAACGCTCATCGAATAAATCAATGAGCGTTTTTGTCTTCGTATTTGATTGATTGAATTTCAGTATTGCCTAGTCAAACTCTTCATAGTCATTAGGGTGCTGACCATCCAGTCTTCCGGGTTCACCTTTATCCAAGGCATTGATCTTTCCTACCTCTTCTTCGGTCAATGAAAAATCAAAGATGTCTAAGTTAGCTTGCTGGTTTTTTGATGAAGCGGCTTTTGCAACAGTCAAGATGTCACTCTCCACATTCCATCTTAAAATGACCTGGGCAGGAGACTTCCCGTATTTCTTTCCAATTTCTTTCAACACATCATTTTCGAGGACCTCGTTTTTATCGCGGCCAAACGGACTCCAGCCTTCTGTAATGATTCCGCGTTCCTTGTTCACTTGGACCAGTTCATTGTTATTAAAGTAAGGATGACGTTCGATCTGATTCGTCGCCGGTGTCACACCCGTTTCGTCGATGATGCGGTCCAGATGTTCTTCCAGGAAATTAGAGACACCGATCGTTTTGATCAGTCCAAACTTCTGCGCATCCACCAATGCCTGCCAGGCTTCTACATATTTATCCTGTTTAGGCAGTGGCCAGTGGATCATGTATTTGTCAAAGTAATCCAGTCCCATGCGGTAAAGAGATTCCTGGATCATCAGGATCGCTTTATCGTATTCATGAGCCTCACCCGGTAACTTGGAACTGATGATGAAGTCTTCTCTTGGGATAGACGACCGGCGAATCGCTTCACCAACCATCCCTTCGTTGTTGTAATTGGTCGACGTGTCGATCAGTCGATAGCCATTGTTGATCGCGGATAACGTGCTCGTCACGCCTTTAGCCCCTTTGATGTAAACCGTGCCCAGACCGATCTTCGGTAACCGAGAGCCATCATTCGCTTCAAAATAGTGTTGCATTGTCATTTAAATAACTCCTTTCATACTATCTGTTTCTATTATATCTTAAGTGCTCATATCTATCTTGTTAGAACAATTATCGTTTTTAACTGTTTCTCCAAACCATTGCCTTTTCTTTGTTTAAAGCAAACGGTCTGAGGTATGGTGTGGCATTGCCGGAAAACAAGATATCTTCATGCGTGTTGATACCTAAAATGTCTCTCACATATGCTTTTCTCGTTTCCATCCGTTGCCAGACTTCAGGATACGTCGCTCTAATTTCGTTCTTCAGCTCTTCATCGGCTAAAACGACGCCACCTTCAGCGCTCACTCCCGGGTAACCTTTGACGGAAGGAATGATATCGACCTGGAACAGCATGCCGCTTTTAAGTGACGTTTCAGATTCTTTAGAGATCGGCGAAGCCACCCACTCTTCATCTGCCGTCAGATGTCCCGGATTGAGTTTCCAGTCGTACACATCTTTGGGTAAAACGGAACCAATCAAAGCGTAAACGTCTTTTCCTTCCATACCGATGTGCACCTGTTCCAGCCAGGCCACGACTGCGGTGAAATAGGGCTTCGCCACTTTATCTAAATAATCCCGATGCTCTTCAGGTAGTTCGGACGCCTCGTGGACAGCAATCGGCCCACGGCTTTGAAGGCCACCTTTGTATCCAACCGTCAGCGACAGTTTATCTCCCAGTTGGATTTCTTTTCCAGACGGATACAGATTTGCCTGATCAAAACGCTGGCCCGTTGCGGCAATCGTGACGACACTGTTGGGTTGGCCATAAGCGTTTAGCAACCCTCCCAGTTCCCATTCTGTCTGACCGAGTGCAACGGCATCCAATGTGTTCAGCATGCGTGACGAAGCCAGCGCCGCACCAAATTCATAGTGCGCCACTTCATTGGCATTGTTAGTTGTCCGTGCTCCCTCACGACCAATAAACAGATCGGTCGCATTCACTAGTTTACTTTTCCCGGCAATAGCGATCAATCTTTCAACTATATAATGTGGGACATCAAACAGTTGGCTATTTGGATCCTTAACTCCAGTGAACAACTTCCAACCAACAATGCCAACTTGCTTGTCCTGTTTGATAAGATTTTCAGTGAAAACGTCACTAAAGCTACTAGCGGGTTCCATGGGCTGGTCTGGTAGAGAAAAATGAGGCACATGTACGAGGTCGCCTTTTAATCGGGCCTTATCTTTGAGTTTGAGATTTTCATTCCCCAGAAGATAAAAGACAGTTCCGTCGTCATGCAGAATAAGTACCCCTTCTTCAAAGCGCGTCAAAAAACCGGTCAAGTACTCAAAGTTCGAACCATGTTCCAAGTCCTCGTAAATGACTAGAGTGGATATGTTTCTCTTCTTCATTTGAGCTAGCACTTTGTCGTATCGTTCCCGCATCGTTGCATCTGTCAGCGAAATGTTCTTTAAATCTTCCTCAGGTTTCGGTGCTTGAACTGCTGTATATATTGACTTTTCATAGTCATAATTCATGGATAGCCTCCTACTGCTCTTCATTAACGTTTATCATAGCACAATATATCAAAAAAACCGATGCATGACCGCATCGGTTTTTACATTCAACTCGTTTTGTTCTTCTTGATTCTGTGCGTCATGAGCAGCAGTAAAATTATATTGAAAATATTGATGCCGAATGTAATGGCGAATGCAGGTGTATAAGAACCAGTAAAGTCATAGATAAAGCCCACGGCTGCTAATGATATCGCCCCGCCAAAGCTGGTTGAAAAGGCGAGGATCGGGTACAAACGTGTAAAGTTGTAGCGACCAAAGAATTCTTTGGTCAGCAAGGTGACGCTTACCGAAGGGATAGAATATGCCGCACCAAAAAGAAATGCCCCGACATATAGCATCGGAATGATCTCAGTCAACAACAGTATGACACTGGACAACCCAATCAAGGCCAAGACACTGATGGTGCTTTTCACAGGCCCTACTCGATCACTCACGTAACCGAGACTTAATTTGAAGCCAATGCTACTTATCATTGCCACTGATAACATCACTGCGCCAACATCAGAAGAATAATCGAGTGTTTGAGCAAACCCAGGGAAATGCTGCGGAACACCGATCAATAACGTTTGAAACATTGTGAAAATGAATAGCAGACCGAAAATGTACATTGAAACTTCCCGGTGCTCTTCACGTTTAATAAAGGTCCCTCGTCGGGCTCCGTCTTCATCTAATTCTTTTGAACCATAGGGTAAATAACCACTTTCCTTCGGGTCAACAGTGAACGGGATTATAATAGCTGGTAAAGCAAACAGGATAATCAGCATCCCCATAATGCGGTAGGACTGTTGCCAGCCGAGACTGGTGATCAGTGATGAGAAAACCGGCGAGAATATTGCTCCAGTAATACTACTGAAACTGAGGACGATGCTGGTTACCAAACCATGCTTCTCGCTGAACCATTCATTGATAACAATGGTCAACGGCACCCAAGCCAACATGCCCGTTCCGACTCCTCGAAGGGTACCTAAAATATTGAATAACCATATTGAGTCTACCCAACCAAGCATATAATTGGATAGTCCACCAAGTAAGGCTCCTGTGATGATGACTTGTTTTAATCCAAATTTCCTTATCAAACTTGGTACATAAAGTGACATAACAGCTTTCATCAATAACGTCAGTGTGTTGTGCATCGCTACGGATCCGCGATAGACACCCAGGCTGTCTGCAATTGGCGTTATGAATACACCGTTGGTCATGACAGGCAATCCAACTGCACTGACAGCAAGTCCACACATGGTCATAGCTACGACCCAGTGCATTCTACTCTTGTTTTGCAAAACTAATTCTCCTCACTCTAAATTCATTACCTTCAATTATACGATAATGAATCAAAAGAAGTAAGTATAATTGATTTTATCTGTGCAGCAATTAAGTCAGTTGCCGTTATTGTGCTTCCAAAGTCATTACGACAAGTTCCGGACGATTGAAAACACGTAAAGGAAAGACACTGTTTCCTAATCCTCGACTGACTATCATTGTCGTAGTGCCTTTCGTATACTCTCCAATTGTATAATCAGGAAATGACCCTTGTCCAGGTGCGTATAATCCTCCTATGATCGGTAAGCGAATTTGTCCACCATGGGCATGACCAGTAAGGACTAGTTCGACGTCACTTTCTTCGTAAATATCTATCAATTCAGCGCGGTGAGATAGAAGCAGATTGAAATCAGCTGGACTCTCATTCAATAACTCTTCCATTTTTTTTTGAAGAACAAGTTCACCCGATCCTTCTTCTTCAATATCTTCAAGTAACATCGTGAGCGGATCAGCCAAACCCAGCAGATTGATTTGCTCATTGTTTTTCTCCAAAATCTGACTAGCGTTATCTAAGTTAATGACTCCTACTTCATCCAATATTTCCTTCAATTCCGGATATTTGTTAGATGCAACTTCATGATTGCCCGATACAAAATATAGAGGTGCAATAGAACTGACGTCTTCCAGAAAGTCTTTGGCAATGGTTAAATCCGTTCTGTTTCTGTCAATCAAATCTCCAGTTATTACTATAATATCCGGGTTTTCTGCTTCGATTTTAGTCGTTAAATTTTCATCAAAATCTTTATTGTGTAAGTCAGATACTTGTACGATGGTATATCCATCAAAAGATTGCGGGATTTCATCACTACTATAGGAATAATGCGTTGTTTCAATCGCATTATTTCCCCAATATAAGAAAAACGATAAGCCGGCGATAAATATAACCCTTATCATCCATACACTTATTTTTTTGTTTTTATTCATAACAATCCCCTTTTTGTAGCTGATCAGTTTTTCATTCCAATTTATAATTGCCGTTTATAACTCCACATTATAAATGATTTGCAACGAATTAGATAGAGTTCTCAGTAAATATCAGTATAGAGGTCATGTCTATTATAGTGCAAGCAATTGACACTGTATCAGTTTTCGTTTATTCTACAATGATTTCATGATAAAATTCATGTGAAATCTTTGTAAATGCTGATGTTTTACTGCTTCTCATTCAAATTTTGTTCCTTCAGGTCTTTTCGAATAAAAAAAACCTTCATCTAAAAGAAGGTTTTATCCTGACTTATTTTTTCAATAGATTAAATAGAATGTACATTTTTCTGACCACTAATTCTTATAACAACCTTACTATACCTGTTCGATTTTTTAGCTATTCTTGATTTCGTTGATTTGAAACCAGCATTTAATTGGACAAAATCAGTTGTTCTGATACACATCATCCCTCATGTGGTAGCCATCATCAATAACTGTTTCCATTATATTCGACTGATCAACAACGACCGGCGTCAATAAAACTGTAGGGACATCTTTTTTGCCATTATTAATTGTGGTAACAGTTTCAATTGTTTCGCCCCCTGCCATCTTGACCGCTATTTCGGCAGCTTGTTCGGTCAATGACTTGATTGATTTATAAACCGTCATGGATTGGGTGCCGGCTACTATTCTTCGAACGCCTTCTAACTCCGCATCCTGTCCGACAACGGGTATCTTTCCTGACAAGCCTTGTTCTTCCAATGCTTCGATCACTCCACCTGCAGTAGCATCATTTCCAGCAATGACTGCATCAATCTTATTCTCGTTAGCAAGAAGAGCTGCTTTCATATTCGCTTTTGCATTCTCTGGCATCCAAGCATCTGTCCACTGATCATAGACTACTTCGATCTTTCCATCCTGTATGAAAGGTTGCAGAACTTCATATAAGCCTTTCTTCATAAGATGAGCGTTATTATCCGTTTTAGCTCCTGCAATATACACATATTTACCTTCAGGTACCAATTGAGTAATGGAGTATCCCTGCAGAGCACCAATTTTTTCATTATCAAAAGATATGTACAAATCTACGTTGGCATTCATCACTAGTCGATCGTAGGAGATGACAGGTATGTCTGCCATTTGAGCTTTTCCAACTATAGAAGCTGCAGCCTCAGCGTTGTGTGGGACCAGCACAAGCAAATCGATCCCTTGGCTGATCATTGTTTCAGCTTGTGCTATTTGAAGGGCATCATTACCGTTTGCTGCTTTTATTTCAACTTCAGCACCCAACGATTCAATCGACTCTTTAAACATAAGCTTGTCTTTCTCCCATCGTTCTTCAACGAGAGTATCCATGGAAAAACCTATCTTTAACTTTCGCTCTGCTTCATCGTTTTTTGAAATTTCTTTAACTGAACCATTAATCTCTGTAGAATCAAAGTCACGGGAAGATTCTTCGGAATTATTTGTACAACCCACTAAAAGGATAGCTGTGAATATGAATATACAAAGTCCCGCTATTCCCTCTTTATGCCTCTTCATTGATTGACCTCCCTTATTCACTAGAAGAAACTGAAAATCCAAGTATTTTATCCCGATATTTCTTGGGTGATACCCCTACTTGTTTTTTAAATACTTTACTGAAATAGTTCGGGTCATGATAACCCACTTCAAATGCAATTTCCTTGATACTTTTTTCTGGAAACAACATGTATTCTTTTGCCTTATCCACACGGCATAGAGTCAAATAATCTATATAATTGATGTTCAGCTTTTCTTTAAACAATTTACTGATATAAATGGCACTCAAGCCCACCCTATCTCCTAACATTTCCAAAGATATATTTTCACTTGAGTGATTTTTAATATACTGCTTGATTTGATGAATCGTATCCTGTTCATTGCAGTTATATATGCGCTCATACTGAAGATTGATCTCCTCAATATACATTCCGATTTCCTCAACGAATTGTTGATAAGATTGCTCTTTTAAAAAGTAATGTCCCGATTTGATATCGATCCCCATTTCAGCGAGCGTATGATATATCCTCCAAATCAATTCCATGATCCGTTGTTTCGTATGTTCTAAGGGAATCTTTTCTTTTTCATAAGATTTTATCAGCATCACCAAATGATTTTTGATTTTCCCCCATTCTCCTAGTCTTACTTGATCCAAAAATTCTCCCTTGTATTTTTCCATCAGTGCATCACCATAATTAGGCTCAGTATTAATATCCTTATAAAACCGATACGTCCCTGCCCTCGTGACGTCCATCATAGCAATCAATGCTTCGTGGTATGACTCTTTCATTTGATCCAGTGATTCATAAATCTCACCTATGCCGACAAACCATTCACAACCACGTTTATTTTGGCTGTCTTTCAAGCCGTTTTTCACGATTGTAGTAACCTGAGACCGATAACTATTTTCGTTATTTCGAAAAACGATCAATGGAAAGTGCCTACCATGCAGAGCACCAACCCATACACTACCTAATTCTTTTATTTGATTGACCCATTGCGCATAAACCTTTTCAAACCGTTCTGGAACAAGAATAACCATAACAAACATCTCATCTGCTGATTTTATCTCGAGCATATCCATCAACGTATCAACATGCACTTCATGGACATGATCGAACAACAGCTGGGTAACCATGTCCGTTTCCAGTACCCTTCTCGACTTTTCAAATTGAAGATCATGTTTTATGTCTTTTTCTATTCTTTCCTGCTCCACTTCTATTTCTTTGATGACTTTTTCCACAGTCGCTACGATCTCACTTATTTTGCTAGGTTTTAACAGATAGTCCTTTACACCTAGCTTTATCGCCTCTCTTGCAAATTGGAAGGTGTCATGAGCCGTCACCATTACAAACTTTATAGTCGGAAAATCCATCATAATTTCCTTGATTGCATCCAAACCATTCATTCCAGGCATTTTGATGTCCATTAAAATTATATCTGGTTTGAAACTACTGGATAAATCAATAGCCATCCGTCCATTTTTTGCTTCGGCCATTTCCAGTCCTTCAAAAGACTCTGACAAGATTTTCTGCATACTCACGCGTTCTATTTCCTCATCATCCACAATCATTATTTTAGGCATTTTCCTTCAGACTCCTTTGCTTTGGAATATAGAGAGTAATTTTGGTTCCTTTTCCAAGGGTACTTTCAATTTGAATCAGATTATCAGCTTCAAAAAATAGTTGCATACGTTTAACCACATTGATGAATCCTATCCCAGTTGAATGGCCCTCTTTTGGTACAAGTAATCCCTTCAGCAGTTTATCCGCTTTTTCCTCGGACATTCCCGGTCCATCATCTTCTATATCAATTCTTACATAAGCTTCTGCATCGTTCACGCTGAAAATGATTTCCCCACCGTCCTCCCGCGGTTCAACAGAATATATGATGGCATTCTCAATAATAGGCTGAAGTGTGAGTGCCGGAAGCTGAACATGCAAAAGGGAACTATCGATGTCTTCCAAAAAGATCAATCTTTCTGTATATCTTGCTTTTTGTATGGCCATATATCTTTTCAGGATAGTGACTTCTTCCAACAAAGTCACTGAACGGTCGAGACTTTTCAGATTATACCGCAATAAATCTGCGACATTAACCAACATATCGCTTGTTTGTAATGATCCTTCGAGGTATGCTTTTTTCGATATAGTGTTCAACGTATTGAATAAGAAATGAGGATTGATCTGACTTTGCAGACTGCGGAATTGACTTTCCTGCAACAAGATTTTATTGTCTTGTAGTTCTTTTTCCAATTCCGCCTGCTCTTGGATTTCTTGTATCAAGTTATTGATATTCAACCGCATTCGATTGAATGTCTTCGCTAAAAAATCAAATTCGTCATTTGAGTGAACGGTGACAACTTTATTGAAATCTCCTTTTGATAATGTATTAGCTGCTTCCGTCAACTGTATAATCGGACGGGTTATGCTTCGCGACAACAAATAAGAAAAAATCACTAAGGTCGCTGTTAGCAGAAGTATCAGCCATATTCCAAAACGATTTAACTCCGTCGACCTGGCAATGATCCCTCTATATACGACATCATATGTTTCCAATTCTGTTTCGACTAGTGCGGTTTTTGTATCTGAAATATAATTAGCAATTCGAGTAGCGTCATTGAATTCGCGTATTGCTGCCTCAGATTCTTCCTGATTGGAAAGGCTGATCGATCTTTCTACGGTCTCCATCAGACTATCCATCAGATGAATGTAGTTGAGCAGTTCAAACTCGTTTTCCGAATGACCCAAGTTCCAAATCTCATTTTCCATATTTTGTATCTTCAATTCTCTTTCATCGATGGCTCTTAGATTCGTTGATGTCGGGTCATAAAGATAGTTATTTAAGTCCATGATTAAATCCTGACTTTCTTCATTTACTTCATTCAAAACCAAGTATCTTTGTAAAATGGAGTTATACTGATCATGAGTTTGACTAATATACATGGATAAAGCAATCCAAATCCCCATCATGATAAGTACAATTACGGAAATTAAAGAGAAAATCTTCTTCTGTATGGTATTCATAACTCATCCTTCTCTTTCACGATTGTAACGGGGGTAAAATAGCCATCAAAATCAAGGGGAGCGCTCTCCCCCTCCAACCATTCAATAAGCAATTCCACTCCCAATCTACCCATCATTTCAGGATCCTGTGCTACGATAGCATCCAATTTACCTTGCTGGAACAGCCCTTCAATATCAGCGTGATCATCAAAGGAATAAATAAATAAGGGCTCAATTTGTTTTCGTCGACTGATTTCCTGGATCATTCCCGAGGTGACCTCCGAATTGATCGCAACAAAGCCTTCTATTTCAGGATGATTGTTCAATAGATTTTGGGTCGTTGCCATAACCTTTTCTTTGGAGGTATCCGTTCTTACATCTATTACTGAGATATTAGGATATTTTCTGAATACGGCTTTAATGCCATTCAGTCGGAGTGATTGATAATGTTGTGGCTCCTGATCATACATGAGTGCTACCTCACCAGAATCTCCCATATCCAAGATCAACTGTTCCGCAATCAGTTTGCCCGCTTTAAAATGATTCGATCCGACATAAGTTCGCCGCAGACTTTCCTCTATTGGAACATCTTCTGCAATCGTGATCACGGGGATGCCATAAAAAGCGGCTTTTATTTTTGTCAATTCCTTAAATTTTTCCTTATCGAGCCCTTGCACAATAATTCCATCTACTTTTGAATGAATAGCCAATTCCAGATTACTTAAGAATGCTTCCTCATTTTTGCCGTAGTTACCCAAATTTTCGAGCATTACGCCTTCTAGTTCGGCTAGTTCACTTGCACCTTTGGCTACACTATTCCAAAAAGGTGTATCAACATCTTGTGTGATCAGCACCAGTCGGTATTGTTGACTCGCAAGTGGCAGGGGTTCCTTCCAATCTGAATTAATGACGCTTTCTGCTGAAATATAAGTTAAGTAGCTGAGCACACTTAGAATCAACACAGCCATAATGCTCAATGATTTATTCAATATAGTGGCCCCTTTTTATGTAAACGTTTTAACATCTATTCATTTTACAGTTTTAACTTGTCTCTGACAATAAAAACAATAAAAACTCTGCAACATGCGAATGGATTTTTTTATCCTATTCGTTTATTATTGCAGAGTTCTTATTAAATTATCGTTTTTTTAATCTATTTGTTTTATCCATTTTTCTTTTGCGCTTACTTCCCTCTTTTTCTTGTCATGACATCAAAGATAACGGCTCCTGCCAATACTCCACCACGAATCATATACTGATATGAAATACCGACACCCATCAAATTCATGCCATTCGTGAGAGAGGCCATGACGATTGCACCAATAATAGCACCGGTTACTTTACCCACACCGCCTGCTGATGAAACACCGCCTACATAAGCTGCTGCAATCGCATCGAGTTCGAATAACATTCCAGCTGTTGTCGTAGCAGATTGCAAACGAGATGTATACATGATCCCTGAAAGTGCGGCAAGCATGGACATAGAACCCATCACCATAAATGTAACTTTCTTAACATTTATTCCACTTAAGTGAGCAGCCTCGGGATTACTTCCTACAGCATATATTTGACGACCCAATACTGTTTTACTTGTAATGAAGTGATAGATCATGGTGACTAACAGAACTATGATCACTGTCCATGAAAAGCCGTTATATCCCGCCAAGATGATCGTAATATAGCCAATGATCAAAGAGAGAAACACCATTTTAAGTAAGAAAATCCCTGTAGAAACCACGTCGAAATTATATTTCTTTTTATCGCTTCTAGTTTTGATTTCACCATAAGAAAAAAATAAAATAGTAACCAATCCAATCAACAGCGTCAAAAGATGCAGATCATTTATCATCGCAAAGGATGGAATGAATCCATTACCGATCGCATTAAAGAAATCATTCTGGACAATTATTGTTCCTGTGCCTGCGGTCACTTGCAGCAACGCGCCCCTGAAAACCAACATCCCGGCCAACGTAGCGACAAAGGCAGGGATCCCTAACTGAGCGATAAGGAAGCCGTTAAAGAAACCAATTAAAATTCCGAGTAACAGGATAATTGGAATGACGATAAAAACGGACAAGCTATATTGCATAAGTAATATGGCAGATACTGCTCCTAGAAAACCAGCTATATAACCTACTGATAAGTCGATGTGCCGTATGACGATAACAAGCGTCATGCCAACCGCCAGAACTGCGATGTAACCGGCTGAATCCAACAAATTACTGATATTACGAGAGGACATGAACATGCCATTTGTCAACAGATTAAACACAATCATGATGAAAAAGAGCGCGATGAACATGCCGTAATCTCGGATGTTTTCCCTTATTAACATTTTTGCTTCATTCACTATTTTCATTCGTTTATCCTCCTATTGTGTCGCAAGTTCCATAATGTTTTCCTGATTAGCTTCTTGAGATTTGACTTCGCCTTTAATTTCTCCTTCAGCCATGACATAGATACGGTCACTCATCCCTAATATTTCTCCCAATTCTGAAGATATCATGATAATACTCATGCCACGGCTGATCAATTCATTCATGACTGTATAAATCTCAAACTTAGCTCCTACATCAATGCCACGAGTCGGCTCATCCAAGATCAATATATCAGGTGAAACAAAAAGCCACTTACTAATGGATACCTTTTGCTGATTTCCGCCACTAAGCTTCCCAACCAGCTGATTAATAGACGAAGACTTGATATGGATGGAATTTTTATAACTTTCAGCCACTGTGACCTCTTCATTGTTATTAAGTATCCCTTTACTCGACACACCTTTTAAGTTTGCTGCTGTAATATTGTTGGTGATGTTTTGGGTCAGAAACAATCCATTCCCCTTACGGTCTTCGGTTACATAGGCGATACCTTCTTTGATTGCATCACTCGTATGTCGGAAATTTTTTTCCTCATTATTAAGCAAAAGCGTCCCTTTTAATTTGTAGTTTCTTGGATTTCCAAACATACTCAAGGCAAGTTCGGTCCTTCCTGAACCCATTAAGCCTGCAAGACCAATGATTTCACCTTTTTTCAAAGTTATATCCGCTTTTTTCACAACATAGCGTCCTAACTGCTGATCATAAGCCGACCAGTCCTTGAGTTCAAGAATAGTCTCTCCAAAGTTGTTTTCTGGTCTCTTCGGAAATATATCACTTAACTCTCGGCCCACCATATGTTTGATTATCGTGCGTTCGTTCACTTCCCCTTTGCTTGCATCCAGCGTACAGATGGTCTGACCATCACGGAGTACAGTCACTTTATCCGAAATCGTTACTACCTCTTTCAATTTATGGGTGATCATGATGCAGGTGATCCCCTGATTTTTCAGCGCTTTTATCAACTCTAATAAATTGGCACTGTCATCTTCATTAAGTGCTGCGGTAGGTTCATCTAAAATCAGAAGTTGAACGTCTTTGCTCAATGCCTTGGCAATTTCAACCAATTGTTGTTTTCCGACTCCTAAATCTTTTATTAGTGTTTCGGGTTTAACTTTTAAATTGACTTTCTTCAGCATTTCCTTGGATTTAATAATGGTTTGATTCCAGTTTATAATACCGCCATTCTTGACTTCATTTCCAATATAAATATTTTCATATACTGGTAAATCAGGAAAGAGAGCCAGTTCCTGATAAATAATGGCAATACCCGCTCTTTCACTATCATTGATCGTGTTGAACTGCTGTACTTTCCCATCCAATACGATGTCGCCTTCATATTCCCCGTACGGATACACGCCACTCAATACTTTCATCAACGTAGATTTTCCTGCGCCATTTTCGCCGACCAGACAGTGGATTTCACCTTTTTCCACTTGAAAAGTAACATTGTCTAATGCTTTTACACCAGGAAATTCTTTAGTAATATTGTGCATTTCAAGAATGTTTTCAGCCATAAATCCTCCCACCTTCATTAAAGACATTTAGAATAAGAAATAGTGATAGCAAGCTATCACTATTTCATCTTTCTATTTTTCATCATTACGATTAGTCTAAACCTGTAAACTCACTTGCTTCATAATAACCAGAATCAATCAACTCAGCTTGTACATTATCTTCGTCTACAACAATGACTTCTGATTGCATGGCTTCTACTTCTTTAGCACCATTATCATAGGAACCAGTCGTTTCAGGCGTGTTGCCATCTAATATTGTAATAGCCATACCCATAGCATCTTCCACTAATCGTCTAACATCTTTAAATACTGTCATAGATTGTTTGCCATCAATTATATATTGAATAGAGGCTTTTTCTGCATCTTGGCCTGTTATAATATAACTTGTAATATCATTGTCTGAAGCAAATGTATCAGCGATCGAACGGGCTGTGCCATCATTTGGTGCTAGGATAGCGATGTCTCCTTTAAGATCATCTCCTGCTGAAGTCAAATGTGTTTGAGCTTTATTGATTGCTTCGTTTGGATCCCAGTTTGTTGTGATTTGACCCATGATGCTGCCCATTTCGTCACGTGTCAATTCAGCAGTGTCTGATAAAGCTTCTGCTTCACTTGAATTCGCAATCACAAATGTCCCATCAGCAATTTTAGGTTGAAGTACTGACCATGCACCTTCAAAGAAAAGGAACGCATTATTGTCGGATGATGCTCCAGCATATAGATACAAAGGAATGTTTGATCCTTCTGCACTGTCAATCAAATATTGCCCTTGAGCTTCACCAACAGCTAAACTATCAAAAGTAACGTAGTAATCAACTGCTTCTGTACTTGTTATCAAGCGGTCATACGCAATGACTGTAATGCCTTCGTCAGCTGCTGCTTGAGCTGCTGCTCCTGCTGCGTCACCATCATGTGGGCTCATAATCAAAACGTCGATTCCTTTGCTGATTAAGGTTTCCACGTTTTGTAATTCATTTGCTGCTGAACCCTGACTGAACAAAATTTCTGTCGTATAGTCTGAATCAGATAATGCATCCATGAATCGTTGTTCATCTTGTACCCAACGAGGTTCATCACGAGTTGGTAAAACTATTCCGACATCCAGTCCACCATTTGAATCTTCATCCGTATCTGAATCGACCTCTTCGGTTGTATCCTCATCTGTCGTTTCTGTTACCTCACCCTCAGTATCTCCATTGCATCCAGCTAAAACGAAACTTAATAACCCTGTCATAAATAATAATCTTGAACCCTTTACCATGTTTAACATATTCTTACCCCTCTCATTCACTATTTTTTGTATCTTAGTTTATTTTAGTCACTATCTACATTTTTTGAAAGCGCATACTATAGTAAATTATTAACATTACCTGTATTTTTTTAATATATCTTAAACAAAAGTTCATATATATTTATTTATTTATGCGAATATAAAAAAAACAGCCGCTAAAAGGTTAGGTTTCTCCTTCCAGCGTCTGCTATTGACTATTTAAAGTTCATCAAGGTGTTTAAGATAAAAATCGAGTATAGGATTCGCCATGTCTCGCTGTTCGCCTTGCCAATGAAACATGCTCAAAGGACCTGGACTGAATTCGATTTCTGTAACAACATAATTAGTTGCATTAGGTTCTTCAGTGATGTCGTCCGCAATGACATCCACCCCACCATAATGAAACCCGGGAACAGCTTGTATAGCTTTGATGGCTAATTCATTGAAATCTGGATGAACAGTATCAGTAAAATCGATGCCTTCTCCGCCACTTGCAATATTCGATTCATCACGAATAACAATAGCTTCATCTTTTTGGGGAATTGTTTCGAATGTACGTCCTTCTCTAAATAGTCGTCCTAGTTTTGTTTTATCTATAGGAATTAAAAAATTCTTTAAATCTCGATCTTTGGATCGACGTTCATTCTTTTCTTGAATCAGTTCTAGGATGGTGTGTTCTCCGTCACCTGTTACATTCGCACGTGCACGTTTTGAAACAGCCAGCACTTCTCCATCAACGACATAGAAACGATAATCATCTCCATTAAATTGTTTTTCAATCAGGATTCGCTCAAAATCATTTCCTATCAGCATCGAGATTTTATCAAGATGGCGGTCTAGTGATTCATCACTGTCGACATTGGTATAGACGCCTTCTCCTCGTGATAAATTGTTTGGTTTCAAAACGACCGGATAACCTATTTGATTCGCAAAGGCTTTTATTTCTTCACGTTCAAAAACTCTCAAGTAAGTTGAATCAGGTGTACGAACATTTTCATTCTTGATCAATGCCCTTGCGAGATACTTGTCATCCACGATCCTCATCATGGCTGCGGATGAGAGCGGTCCATTCATATCTCTGAAAAGTAATTCTTTTCCTTCTATTGTAAGGATCATTGTATCATAGGTTAATCTTTCAACTTTGTATCCTCTTTGACGCGCTGCTTCTTCGAGTAATGTGGATTTCAAACCTTCTCTTGTTTCAAATGCTGTTTCTTCCTTTTTAACTTCTTCGATTTGAATCGTTTCTAAATTCATCACTTCATTTTTCCTCCAAACATTTTTTAAGATTATACATTATGCTTAAATCTCAACACTAACTATTTTAACATAATTTATTTATTTTATTCACTTTAACACCCTCAAAAAGAGTGGCAAATTCAATATAGATTCTTCTCTCTGCTCAACTATCACGCTTTATGCTCATGATGAGCATTGATAGTCCAGATAAATCTCAAAATATTTAGATAGTCTTATTCTCTTTCATTTTGATACTTATTATAGCACTCTTGTCGTTATCGTTGCTAAAAAATGATATATTTGATACTTTTATAATAAGCAATATACATTGAGGGAGGAAAAAATGATGGAGTCGAAACATGTTGTTATTACTGGTGCCGGCAGTGGCTTAGGTGCTTCACTTGCGTTGAAATATTCGGAAATGGGTTATCATGTCACGCTGCTCGGTCGAACATTTAGTAAGTTGAGACACGTAGCGGATAAGATGGAGACGGATAAGGTTTCAGTCTATACCGTTGATGTGTCATCAGTAGATGAAGTTACCAATGTCTTTGCTCAAATAAAAGAAGACAACGGAAATATCGATATATTAGTTAACAATGCCGGCGTCGGTATCTTCGATGATGCTGAAAACATTTCATCAGATTCAGTCGATCAAATGATCGATATCAACTTAAAAGGAACGATATATTGTACACAGGCTGTGTTACCAGAAATGAAAGAGCGAAATGAAGGAACTATCATTCAAGTCATATCTACTGCCGGTAAAAAAGGCAAACCTTCTGAATCGGTCTACTGCGCAAGCAAATTTGGTATCCGAGGGTTTACGGAAAGCATCGTAAAAGAATTGAGTGATACGGATGTTCACGTCTTAGCTGCATACATGGGCGGCATGAAAACGAGTTTCTGGGATGATATCTATACTGAAGAAGAAATCAAACATCTCATGGATCCGGATGATGTCGCTGATATTATCCTGGCAAATGTAAAAACCAGAAAACATCTCACCGTTCCTGAAATCGTCATAAAAAATCATAAGCTATAAAAAAGAAGGTGCTGACCAGAAATGGTCAGCACCTTTTTCAATATTCAGTTTCTACTTCAAGTGTTTCTCTTCGTCATAGTGTCTTATGTTTAATGGTTCACCTTTCAGTAACGTATAGTCAGACCCTTCATGATCGATTGAAACTTGGATCAATCGACCAAGGAACTGTACTTTAAAGGTTACAGCGGTCCATTCTTTCGGTAAGCGTGGGGAAAAGTGTAAGGTGTCTTTTACTAAACGCATGCCTCCAAAACCGTAGACCATACTCATCCACGTTCCGCCCATATTGGCTGCGTGAACGCCGTCTTTGGTATTACTTTGCAGATCCGTCATGTCCATCAAGGCCGTATCCATGAAGTAACCATAGGCTTTATCCAAATCACCTAAGTGACTTGCCATCACACCAAATATAGAACGAGATAAGGATGAATCGTGTGTCGTTACCGCTTCATAATAGTCATAGTCACGTTTCTTCTGACTATGAGAAAACTCATCGGAGAACAGGAATTCAGCTAAAACCGTATCTGCTTGCTTGTTCACCTGATAACGATAAATGGTCAATGGATGATAATGTAAAAGTAATGGGAAGTTTTCCTTTGGTGTATTTTCAATGTCCCATACCTCTTTATGGAAGAAACTGTCATCCTGCATCGTAAGTTCCTGTGCCTCATCATAAGGTAGGAACATCTTTTCAGACGCTTTTTTCCAATTCTCCAGTTCACTTGGCTGGAAGTTGATTTTCTCAAGTACCTTTTCTCCGTTTGTATCATTAGACTTGAAGACTTCTTCAACCATCTCAATGGCATAGTCGAAATTGTGCTTAGCCATTAGATTAGTATAGTAGTTGTTATTAACAATTGCCGTGTATTCATCCGGTCCCGTTACGTTATTCAAGACAAACGCACCGTTTCGCTGCTTGTCATAATGTCCCCATTCAGCATAGAATCGAGCGGTTTCTACAAGTATTTCTAGTCCCTCATTCATACCAAAAGCTAAATCTCCTGTAGATTTTACATAAGTGTGAACGGCATGAGCAATATCACCATTAATATGGATTTGAGCAGTTCCTGCGGGATAGTAGGCACTCGCTTCTTTACCATTAATGGTTCGCCATGCAAAAAGCGCTCCATTCTCAATCGCCATTTCGCGTGCTCTTTCTCTCGCTTCTTTTAAGATAGTAAAGCGGTAATTTAACAAGTGCTTAGCTATCTCAGGTTGTGTATATAAGAAAAACGGTAACATGTACATTTCTGTATCCCAAAAATAATGCCCCTCGTAGCCTTCACCAGTCAACCCTTTGGCGGACATATTTCTTGATCCGTCACGTCCAGCAGCCTGGTGCAAATGAAACAAGTTGAAACGCAGACCGACTTGAATTTCGTCATCGCCGTCTATTTGAATATCTGATGCGTTCCAGAAACCCTCCATAAAATGTATGTGTTTCTCTTTGATTTCATCAAAGCCAAGTTCTGCAACTTCATCAAGCAGATTAGAAATGCGTAGAGCTTCTGCTTCTTTTTTTGAGCCATCATTGAATATGTTGCCATATGCAACATACCGTTCCAGCGTAACTGACTTATCTTTACTGGTTTCCATTGACCACTTTTCAGAACCGTTTATGAAGCTTGACTTAACCGATGAATCAGATAACTCATTCTTTTCACCTACGATAAGATGCAAGTGTGTATTGTTGGTTTCTATATGCAACAACTGATTTTCTGAACTTTCTATTCTTTCTGACTGAAACCGTCGTTCCTGTTGTGCTTTGATGCGTGGATCATTACTTTCTTCTTCTGATACTATACCCATATGTTCTAAATCATCAAGCGTCGCAGCGACTTGCAGCTCACATCCATTATCATGAGGTGTCAACGTGATTTTTTGGGCTAACAGTTCTGGATAGTCATACGATACGAAGCGCTCGATTTTGACATCCAGCTGATGACCTTTCGTATTTTCCCAAGTGAATGTCCTCGTGAGTATGCCTTGTTTCAAATCCAGTTGACGTTTATGCCTGGTCGTTTTCCCTGAATCAAGATCAAACATTTCATTATCCAGCTTGATCGCCAGCTTTTTGCCATTAGGTACGGGAATCACGGTTTGATGCTTTTCAGCATAACCATATGCCCATTCCCCATACTGAATCGGCTCACTGTCATAAAAAGCATTCACTAACGTCGCTTCACTGTGGCTATATTCTTTGGTGCGTTCAGCTTCTTCTAAGCTCCCACGTGTACCAAAATGGCCATTGGATAAAGCAAACAACGTCTCATTCTGTTTGATCGTTTTCTCGGATATACCTTCTTCGGTAAGTATCCATTTAGAATCTTTTGTAATTAATGGAATCATATTACGCTCCTTTCATACTGATGGAAATGTAGTTCATCTTATTCTCATTATAGAATACATGTCCGATAGATTACCAAACATATGAATATACTCTCCTAAATAAACTGGATTCACTATAATTCAAAAAAATAAGATAAAAACGACTGGTATTTATCAATCGTTTTTATCTATTATTTGACTTGCACAGTACAATTTAAATATCTCGATATTTATTTCCTGCAAATAATATTATTTATTAACATGGTCTTTACTACAGCTTAATAAAAGGGATATACCTATTTATTCGTTTATTACATATGCTTTCTGTTGAGTATAAAATATAAAAAATCGCATTAAATGTATGCCGTTATTCTTCTACTTGCTAACTTATTGTATCATTATTACTTTGCCATACTACCGAAAATTAATGCAGCCTGTCTTAATATATCATTTTCCAGTTTCAACTTTGTGTTTTCTCGACGTAGCTCCTCAAGTTCTTTCTGTTCAGGCGTCAAATTATCATCCTCTTGAACTAAATCAGATTGCTCAAACTGGCTCACCCATTTATCAAATGCCGAAGGAGTTAGATCATAGTCTTCAATAATTTCCTTCCTTGTTTTACCTGATTTATGCAAAGCTACTACTTGTTTTTTGAATTCTTGAGAGAATACGCGACGTTTTTTTCGATTTTGCATAATGTCTTCCTCCTGTTTAAGTACTTGAATAATCAAAAACCAATATTTCAGTAATTTCCCCTTATATCAATAAATATTTAGACACTATTGATTACATTACTTTTTTCAATAACAGTTTTTTCTTAAACGGTTTTACAATCTGATAAATTGTCTCGAGTTCTTCAACCTTAAATATATAGGAAAGTAAAATGTAAAGAATAAATCCGAAAATGACTTGAATTACAATTAAAAATAAGTCGTGTACAAAAAGTATATAATTTAATGAATAGGTCAATATTGCCATTATTACAGAAATAAAAGAAATCAATTTTATGTCTTTCAGCTGTTCAAAAATTGAATATGATATCAATTTTTTAGAGTAAAAAGAATTGACAAAGTTACTTATGAAAGATTCGAGTACTAATCCCCAAAGTAATCCAAAAACTCCTAATTCAAATAATAGAACAAAGCCAATAATTGAAAAACCAATAATCTTTCCATAAATATATAACTTCAAAAATAAATCAGAACGGCCTTTGATCTGAAGCATATTTAAATTAATAGCATGAATTGACGTGAACATACCTGCTAAACATAAAATTTGAAAATACGGTATGGCTGGAATCCATTCATTTCCCAGAATAAGTCTGAATAATGGCGGTGCTATAATCGCCAAACCTAACATTACTGGAAAATTAATAAATATTGAGTTTTTGAGAACTTTTTGAAATCCACTTTTTAATCTTACTTTATCATCTTGCAGATTGCTTAAAACAGGATAACTTACTTTTTCTACAGAAATCGCAATGGAATAGCAAGCAGTATGGCTCAACTTCCTAGCATTGGTATAATAACCTAAAAAGACAGTTGAAAACCCTCTTCCTATAATTAATGCATAAAAGCCATCATATACTTCTGATAACAAATTTGATGCCACTAGTTTCCATCCGAAATTAAATAATCTTTTAAAAGAGATCATGTTAAACGTTAAAGAAGGTATCCATTTATTAGTAACGGAAAGTAAAACTGCTTGTAAGAACTGTAAAACTACAATTTTAATTACTAAGCTCCATATTCCATATCCAGCTATTGCGAATGCAATAGCTATAACTCCCGATATTAATGAAGAAACTAGGCTGATTCTCATTTGAATTTTAAACTCTAGTTTTTTTCTCAAAATCACTTTCTGAATTAGTCCAAAGGCATCAATAACTATTACAAATCCTAAAACTTTAATAATATTAACAAGTTCGGGTACTTCAAAAAATATACTTATTCGTTCAGCAGAAATAAAAAGCAAAAAATAGAGAATAAGCGCAGTAATTAAATTAAAATAAAAAACAGTAGAGTAGTCTTCTTGAGTTGAATTTTTTTCTCTAATTAAACCATTTGCAAATCCGCTCTCAATAAATGCTTCTGGTAGCTTAATGAATATTATGACCATACCCAATATTCCGAAATCATTAGGTGTTAATAATCTTGCTAAAAACAATTGTATTATTACTTGAATTGCTCGAGATCCTATAATATCCATGAAGCTCCACATCATATTTTTAATTGTATCTGTTTTTAACGAGTCATCATTTTTCATAATATTCCTCTATTCTTTTCATATCCACAAATATTAGTATCATAAATAAATATAAAATTCTGGTTTATAATAAAAGAATCTCTATGCACTAAATTCTACAATTAGGCAAGAATATTGGATCAACATATGCTGTTGCTTCTTTGCAATCACTAAATATCATACCTTAATTTTTCTCTCGAACGATAGTCATAGTTATTATTACTCATCGAATTAAAATAAATTCATATTGCAGATTCAATGAGTAGATAACAGATTGTAATTCTGTTTAAAGCCTAAAATTAAAATACTTTTCACTTTACAATCCTATATATATAAGAATACATTGTACTTGCAACTGCTAGTGCTATACTTATTTTTTTTTCAATTAAATACTTCAATAATTTTTCGACCAAAGAATTGGGCTCGAAATTTTTTATTCTAGATTGAGTATGGCTATTCTCCAAAATTTCATTTATGATTTTGTAT
Source organism: Alkalibacterium sp. f15 (assembly GCF_049389645.1). GTDB lineage: Bacteria > Bacillota > Bacilli > Lactobacillales > Carnobacteriaceae_A > Alkalibacterium. Next base: position 2,251,610 of record NZ_CP186540.1, on the reverse strand, counting down.
TTATTTAAAAATGATATAGAATTCTTAATTACAAAAAGATTAGAAATGCACCCTTTTATTGCTTCAATATGAAGAGAAGCAATTGTTGCGTCTATTATAGTTTGTTCAATTCCCCAATTATCAAAAATATCGTTTCGAGATCTAATTGCTTCCATTTGGCATTCGAAAAATTCTTTTCTAAAAGTATTCATCAAGGTTGTTCGCTTTCTGCGTTTGTAATGATACAGACAATCGTCAATTATCATGAATTTATTTATGTTTTTAAAGACTTTTTCATTAAAATTAATATCTTCTAAAAAATATATTTTTTCATCAAAAAATATTTGATGATCTACTAGCACACTACGTTTATACAATTTATTCGTAGCATACCCTATCAAATTTAAAGAATTTTTATTGATATTAAAGTCTTCAATATTCTTTTTCGTATAACTTACGGTTCCCATTTTCATTGGAATGGTAAATGTTACTTTCTCATTACTTCCAATTTTTTCTAAAAACATTCCAAACATTAGTACATCAGGATACTCACCGATAACATTATCCATTGTTATTCTCAATAAATTTACATTTACTTCATCATCACTGTCAATGAAACACACATAATCTCCTATAGCACTTCTAAGACCTGTATTTCTTGCAGCAGAAAGACCTTTGTTTTTTTGGTTTATAATTCTTATTCGTGAATCTTTTGACGCCAATTCATTGACAATTGACATCGAATTATCAATGGTTCCATCGTTAATAATTATCAATTCAAAATCTTTAAATGTTTGTATCAGTATACTTTCTATTGCCTTTCCAACATACTTTTCTACATTATAAACTGGCATGATAATACTGACTGCTGGCATAATCATTCTCCTCAAACTAGTAATATATCCTCTATATTTAAGACAATCATCAAGTGAATCTATAGATGTCAAAGTCCCGCGTAACCACCCTGTAATTTCAATTCTCCTTTTTCTAACATATTTTTTCCTGTTTGTTCTTGGCTATTTTCAAATGTCACGTTAACATCGTTCGCAAAAGAAATAAGTTCTTCTCTAAGTTCCTCAGGTGAGAGATTACTCCAGGTGTTAACTTCTCTCATAATTGTGAATAGCGGTTTGTTTACAACTTTTCCAACAAAAATCTTATCGTAAACCTTTTGGTCAGTCTGTTCACTATCTACGAGCAGTTCTTCAAAAAGTTTTTCTCCCGGTCTAATTCCAGTTTCAACAACTGGGATTTCTTTCTCCGTAAAGCCACTTAATTTAACTACTTTTTTAGCCAAATCCACTATTTTGACGGGCTCTCCCATATCCAAAACAAAGATTTCTCCACCTTTGACCAACGTTCCCGCTTGAATAACTAAACGACTTGCTTCTGGAATAGTCATGAAGTAACGGGTCATTCTAAAATCGGTAACTGTCAATGGCCCACCATTTTTTATCTGTTCCTGGAATAATGGGACAACACTTCCCCGACTCCCAAGCACATTACCAAACCTTACTGCCGCAAACTTGGTTTTTCCAGGTTCATTTAGTCCTGTTACAATCATTTCGGCTAGTCGTTTAGTAGCTCCCATAACATTAGGTGGATTAACAGCTTTATCTGTTGAAACCATTATAAATCTGTCAACGCCAGCCGCTTTAGCTGCTTCTGCCATGTTTTTCGAACCATAAACATTATTTTTCACAGCCTCATATGGATTGTACTCCATCATAGGAACATGCTTATGTGCAGCTGCGTGATAAACTCGATTAGGTTTATATTTTTTCATAATATCAAATATTCTTTCACGATCCTGTATATCTGCAATCAGTGGTACTATTTCTATCGTATCATTATAAAGGTTTCTCAGTTCCCGATCGATTTGATAAATAGAGTTTTCACCGTGGCCTAATAGAAGTATTTTTGAAGGTGAAAACTTCGATACTTGTCGACATATTTCTGATCCGATTGAACCGCCTGCTCCACTGACAAGAATTGTTTTACCGTATAGTTCAGTTGATATTTGTTCCATATCAAGCTTCACTTCTTCTCGCCCAAGTAAATCTACAACATCAATATCTCTAAATTGATTACTGCCAAGCTTACCTTGAAGAATATCTTCAATATATGGCATTTTATTAACTATTACATCTGTTTGATTGCATAGATCAACGATATTTTCATAGGCTTCAGCTGGTAAAGATGGAATGGCTATTGTAATTTGTTCCACATTTTTTGCTCTAACAATTGTTGGTAAATCTTTAATTTTCCCAATAATGGGAACGCCGAATAAGAAAGTTCCTTGTATTGTTTGATCATCATCCACAATTGCAACAACATTCAATTTGTTTGGGAAGCTTTTTATGCTTCTAATAAAAATGCTCCCACCATTACCTGCGCCGACTACTAATGTACGAATTTGATCTTCAATAACTGGTTCTTTATTTTTTCGGAATGTGTATTCATAATAAAGTCGAAGTATCATTCGGCTCCCAATAATACTTAGAACTGAGAACAAATAGGTTAAAAAGTAAAAACGTAAACTTAATAAAGGTTCTGGTACAAAGTTTATAGCAAAACTATTTGAAAGAATGAATGAAAGAGAAACACTGACCACAAGTATCATTACTTCTGTAATACCTGTGCGATGATTAATATTAGAAAATATTTTAAATGCATTGCCTACTATTAAGTAAGTAATACATGTGAATCCTATACTTATGAAAATTACTGACGGTGGAAAGTATACAAATGGAACTAGAAACAAAATAGAGATTATTGCTGAAAGTATAATTGTTGAAAGATCAAAACTCGCGACGATTAATTTTTTTAAATTTCTACTCATAATATTCCCTACTTTCTTAGATATAAAATAGTAAGTTATATAATTTACGTTCACTTGATTAATAGTTCTTTCTGAAGTGAAAAATGGATATGAACTGCTCTTCAATTTTTTTAGCGTAAAAACAAAGGTCCGGTCATATTGTATGAGGTGAAAACTCTATATAGTCATCCTAAATATTTGCATATACTAAAAATGAAAGTGGAATTTTGTTGTAGTATAAATAATAGATTCGATATTGATCAATAGTATGGATTGGTTACATTTGAGGTTTATTATTTAGAGGTAAATCAGGGAATGAATTCGAGCCGATGTGTTTTTGGTAAATAATATTCATTTGAGGACTTACATTTTCAATTTCATAAGGGGTTATAAACACGGTATTTCTTATGCCAAAAGTTATTCTCAATACTTCATTTTGGATCAATTTCGATATTTTTGCTGCCATTCCTTCATAATCATCAATTTGTACTACATAGCCATTTATTCCATCATGAATCAAGTCCCTGTTTCCCCTGCAATCTGTTACTACAAGTGGAAGGCCTGTTGCCATTGCTTCCATTACGTTAACGGGTAATCCTTCTTGGCGAGATGTTGAAATTGCAATATCTGAAAGGCTCATCAGCTCTGGAATATCAGTTCTAAATCCTAATAAGAAAACGTTATCTGTTAGATTTAATTCCTGAATCATTTCCATATATTCTTTATCATATTGTCCGTCTCCGACTAATAAAAGTTTAGCTTGAGGCGATTTCTCGACTAACCGTTTCATCATATAAATTGCCTGCGACTGATTCTTTCTTTTAGACAGCTCTCCTACATAAATTAACAGCATATCTTCATCTGAGAATCCATATTTTTTCCTCAACTTTTTTCTTTTCAAATCAGTTGTTGGACTAAACCTATTAAGATTAATTCCTACACCTTTGATTATTTGAATATCTTTCGTTTTAAAATGTTTATTTTTTGCATTGTTATAATCTTCCGGATTAATAGTAATTAGACAATCCGTCAACGATGAAAGTGTTTTTTCAATCGTATAATAAATTAACCAATTTTTCTTTGGTGCCCCTTTGTAAAAATGAAAACCATGGGCAGTATAGATTACATGCGTCCCATATTTTTTTGTCTCTCTTGAAGCTAATCTTCCAAGTACCCCGCCCATTGGTGTATGGCAATGTATGAGTGAGTATCGTTCTTTTTTGAATATTTCCTTGATCTGCCTGTAAACTAACAAATTAGTTTTTGAAAAAGGGTCTCTCTGTATAAGTAAATCATAAACTATGACATTTTTTTGTTCTAATCTATCTTTAAACTTATTATTTTTATCATTCTTTTTCTGATCTCTCTCATAAAAATTAGCCATTACATGTACTTCATACCCATTATCTTGCAATATTTTTATATTGTCTTGGTTAAAACTTTCGATCATAGATGATACTGACGCCAATAATAGTACTTTTTCCATTAAGAATCCCTCCAGTTAGCGCTATGATATATCAATTGATTTTATGCTGTATCTTTGCATTACTTCCCATTTTTTTATTCCAGTTGAATACATGGACGCGTTTACGAGAGGAATTAAGAAGTTTTTTCATTTCTGTAATCACTCTCAATTGATCAAACTCAGTCATGTTAGTTCCAGAAGGCAAGCATAATCCCCTCTCGAATAACATTTCACTGACCGGCTTTTTGTTTTCAGAATCAGTATAAAACTTAGTGTTGTTAAATAATGGTTGAAGATGAAGAGGTTTCCATAATGCTCGAGTTTCTATACCCACTTCATCCATCATTGTCATGAATTCTAACGGATGTAAATTGTACTTAGTGGGATCAATAGTCAATGTCGTAAGCCAGCGATTCGATGTCGTTTCAACCATTTCCGGCATAAAGTTCACACCTGAGATGTTCCCCAATTCCAGTTGATAATTATTAAAAACCTCTCTTCTGCGATTAACCCGTTCATCCAACACTTCCAATTGCGCTCTACCAATTCCGGCCACTACATTACTCATTCGATAATTATAGCCTACCTGAGAATGTTGATAATAAGGTGCCGGATCTTTTGCTTGTGTGGCTAAAAACCTCGCACGAGCTAAAAGATCTTCGTCATCAGATACTAGCGCTCCCCCTCCAGAGGTTGTGATAATTTTATTTCCATTGAAGGAATAAATACCTAGTTTCCCGAGTGTGCCACTTTTTTTATTTTTATACGTAGATCCCAATGACTCAGCTGCATCTTCCACTATAGGAACATTAAATTTTTGAGCAATAGCATTTAATTCATCCATTTTCGCACTTTGGCCGTATAAGTTTACGACGATTACAGCCTTGGGTAATTGGTTCATAGCTTTAACTTCTGTTAAGGCGATCTCTAAAGCATCTGGAGACATATTCCATGTATCAGCTTCAGAATCAATAAATACAGGCTCTGCGCCTAAGTATAGAATTGGATTTGCACTTGCGACAAAAGTAAATGTTGATACAAAAACTGTGTCTCCTTTGCCAACGCCTAGTACAGCTAAGGCTAAATGTATTGCTGCAGTCCCGGAGTTCGTTACAGTAACTCCTTTTACTCCAGAATAAATTGAAATTTCTTTTTCAAACGAATCGACATTGGGACCTAAAGGGGCAATCCAGTTGGTTTCAAAAGCTTCATCAATATACTTTCTCTCATTTCCTGACATGTGTGGTGTGGATAATAATATTCGATTATTCATTTTGGCTCCTCTTTTCTCTATTCAATTTGATCAAAAAAATTAGACTTTCTGATTCAAGCGATATTCAATAAAACTCTGATTTGTCTTTTGTCCTGATTCAATTATGTCACAGCCTGTTAAAACTTTTTTTATAGTAAGGAAAAGTATCTTAGCATCCAAATTTATAGACATGTTGTCAAGATAATATAGATCAAGTTCAAACTTTTCTTCCCAATTCACACTATTTCTACCATTGACTTGTGCCCAGCCACTTATACCAGGTTTAATATCATGTCTCTGATTCTCACGTTCAGTATAATAGGGTAAATAGTTGACAGTAAGCGGTCTCGGTCCAATAAAGCTCATTTCTCCCTTTAAAATATTAACCAGTTGAGGAAGTTCATCTAAGCTTGTTTTTCGAATGAATTTTCCTGAACGCAACATCCGTTCAGAGTCTGACAGCTCTTTTCCATCTTTATATAATTCCACTCTCATACTTCGAAGTTTATACAACGTAAAAACCCTTTTATTCTTACCTATTCTAGGTTGTCTGAAAATGACAGGACCCGATGGATCCTCCAACTTAATTAAGAGTGAAACTATAATTAGAATGGGAGAGCTGATGAACAACAGTACTAGTGCAAGTTGAAAATCTAAAATACTTTTCCATTTATAATAGTTCATAAGTATCTCTCCTTTGTTCAAAATATTATTTTATTCTACTATACCAATTCAGGATTTCACCTTCATCGTTTTAAGTAGCGGAGTATGTTGTTCACGTCTCAAAATCTTTAAAACTCTTTGAGGAATAAGTCCCACTATTAAGGGTTTGATAACGTAAGGAAATCCTAAAGGCAAAAGGTCCATTCGTTTAAAACCTCTATATCTCACTTTCATCTCATCAAAGCGGTTGTTATAAGAACGGCGTTTAAAAGTAGAGGCATCCTCTCTATAAAGTAGTAACGTGTCTGGTAAGTTGCTCCCTTTGTACCCCTCCGCGTAGAAGCGCATAAACAAATCATAATCTTCAGCTCTTAAAGTTGACTTTTCAACGGCATATCCGTCCAAATCAGTAAGAACTTTTTTTCTTATTAATATTGTGGGGTGTACAAATTGAGATGTTTTAAGAAAATCTTTTTTTCCCGGTGATTCTTTTGAAGTTCGTGTACCCCAAATTCCTTTATCGTCAAAAAGTAAGACACTACATCCTACCATTGCTATATCCGGATGATTATCTAGATAATTCAATTGAAGTTCAAAGCGGTTGCGCATCGCGATATCATCTGCATCCATTCGAGCAACGTATTCACCCTTGGCTACTGCCAGACATTTGTTTAAAGAATAAGCTAGTCCTTTATTAACAGGATTTACAAGAATAGTCAGCCTGTTGTGAAAAAAAGATTTGTATGATTGAGCTATAGCAAGTGTATTATCCTGTGATCCATCATCGCAAACTATGATTTCGAAATCCTGGAAGGATTGTGTCACCATAGAATCCAAACTTTCTCTCAATGTTTTTTCGGAATTATATATACCCATAACCACTGAAATCTTCATATTTTTTACCTCCTGTAATGCTCCTTTTATGCTGCTTTGGTAATTTGATTTAATTAATTGTTGGAAAAAATAGGTGTGTCTAAGTGAGAAGCGGGAGCTCGATAAGCGGGGAAAAATAAAATATTCTGAGGAATAGCGTTTGTATTAAATCTTATTTTGACTAGCTTTTCGTAGGTCTTTAAATCATGAGTTTTTTTCCCTATATAGTAATGATAGTCACTATTTTCAGCAAATTTTTTCTTGAATTGGTAAATGCCATCTTCGCTTTTATGACCTCCTCCCAATATATAATACTTAATTGCTTTTTCTTTCAGAAACTTTATACCGTCAATTTCCATATTTATATTGGGATTCATTTCATAATAGCCTTTTCTCGTCCCTTTTAAGAATCCATAGGAGTAAGTTTCTCCAAACAGGATCAATTCGCTTGCAATGATTAAATCATCCATAAAAATATGAACATAGACATAATGATCTTTCAATTCTATATTCAAATTTTCAAAAAATTGCCGGTCAAAGTAATAATATTCCTGTGCATTATTCTTTTCCATTGTGGAATAATATATTTCTAAAAATCCATCTAAATATGTTCCGCTAGAATCATAAACAGTTTTTATGTCTCTATGCTTATTTCTTCTATAATATCTTAATGTCCTCTTGGAGATATTCTCTTCTACTGGATCAGACAAATCTCTCACAATTTGTGGACCAACGTAATCTACTTGTCCATTAAACTGCTCTCTCATCTTCTGGTTTTCAATTGGATGAAATCTAATAAACTCCGAAACAATTCTTTGTTTTTTACAATATATAGTAAAAGCAGTCTGATAATCTCTAATGAGCTGATCTATATTACTAGCTTTCAAAATTAAAGGTCCACCATACCCATAGGGAGTAAATACATCGTAGTAAATGGTATTATTAACCTTGATTGGTATTTCTTTTTTCATAAACATATGGGTTATTTTCCCATGTTCATTTTCAAAAACAAAAGTTACTACTTCTGCTCTCTCATGTTTCTCATAAAGCTTTCCGTATTTCTCATTGAAATAAAGATTCATCTAAGATCACTCCAATTATGTGAAAGCAATTTTAAAATCGAGATATTTTATAAATGTTAGAATAAAATGTGGGGGTTACTACTAAACGTATTGAGGTTTGCTTTGAGGTTTGCTTTGAGGTTTGCTTTGAGGTTTGCTTTGAGGTTTGCTTTGAGGTTTGCTTTGAGGTTTGGTTTGAGGTTTGGTTGAAGGCTATTATTTTGAGTAATATTCTACTTATATTTATATATAAATTCATATTTAACCTAAAGATAAGTATTATTAAAATTATATCAAGGTTAAGTAATATAATTTCAATAATGATTATTCACCCTAAATATTGACTTACCTTATATTTTTAATAACTTCCATTATCTTCTTCTTTTATACTTTGATAATAGTAATCATTGTTTTTCTTTTTAACTCTATTAAATATAGCGCCTATAACTCTTGCTCCTACAATATCAAGCAGTTCTTTTGATTTCATCGCATCTTCTTCGGTGACTTGTCCTTTAGGTAAGACAAAAATAGTACCATCTACTTTGCTTGCTAAAATTTGTGCATCAGTCACAGCCAGCACAGGTGGCATATCATAAATGATTAAGTCAAAATCTGCTTCCAACTCTTTCATGATTTCATTCATTCTATCAGAGCTTAACAGTTCAGATGGATTGGGTGGAATCGCTCCGCTGGTGAGAATATATAAATTGGTATTTCGATTATATCGAATCACTTTACTTGCCGACAAATCCTTGTCAGCCAAAAGAGTCGTCAGCCCTAAATAATTGTTCAATCGAAATGTACGGTTTACGGTTGGTCTTCTCAAGTCAGCATCTACTAATAATACCCGTTTATTTTCTGACGCTATGGTCGCAGCTAAATTTATAGCAGCAAAGGATTTCCCTGCTCCTTGACCGGCAGAAGTAATGACAATCGTTTTAAATTTACGATCAATCATTGAAAAGTGTAAGTTAGTTCGTATAGTACGAAATTGTTCAGATATACTTGAGTTAGGATTGTTATCTACTACTAAATTTGAATACCTATTACTATTTTTTTGCTTTTTCCTGATCACATGCATGACTGTTCCTCCTTATAACCTAGTTCTTAGAGCAGAAGGATTTGAAGGTTCTTCTACTCTCTGTCTGCTGTCAAGGTGATTAAACTCTTTATAGGGTAGTTCTTCAATTTGGCCTAATGAAATCCAACCGAGTCTCTCATTAATAAAGCTTTCCTCTTTAATCGTATTATCTAAAGAGTAGAGCAAAAAAGCTAAGCCAATACCATTAGCTAAACCAAGGACCATACTGATCAGTATGCTTAATACTTTATTGGGAAAAACGGGTACAGGTTTAGCTACCGCACTTGAAATGATTGTAACATTCTCAATACTCATTATTTCTCCTATTTTATTTTCAAACGTCTCACTAATCGTATTTGCAATACTAGCAGCTTTTGAATGAGACTCGTCCGTGACTTCAAGTATAAAAACTTGAGAATTATCTTGGTTACTCATTTTTATTTTTTCTGATAGTTGTTCATGTGTAAGATCTGTATTTAATTCTGCTCTTACCTCATCTAAAATTACTGGGCTTTTAATGATATCTTTATAGGTATTGATTAATCTTAAATTGGTCTCGATATCACTTCCTCGAATGATTTCACCTTCTCTTGACTCATTTACTAATATTTGTGTAGATGAACTATATTGAGGTGTAATAACAAAAAATATAATAACTGCTGCCAGTGCTGTCCATGCAATAACACATGCAATAACAAACTTCCAATACCTAAATATGATTTTTAATAGTTCAAATATACTTAATTCTTTCATGACAGCCTCCTATGAATAAGTAATCTTATATATTCTACACTGAGATTAATACAATAAAGTTCAGTGCATTAAAATTAATGAGTTGATTGCATTCATATCATTGTTTACCTCTGTATTTCATTTATAATAAAAAAGATTTAAAGGAGTATATAAATCTGATACATTAAAATAGAAAAATAAAACAACGCAAATCATCAAGCAAAAAACAATCCAAACATTCTTGAATTTCGATTCTATATTTAGTGAAGGATAAAACAATAGAATAGGTATTAGAAACCATGGATAAGCCGCCATCCTATCAGAAAAAGCTATGAATCCAAATAACAGATAGATGCTGCTGAGAGCTATATAGGCTTTAAGGATCCACTCAAACCATACATTCTCTTTCAAATAAAAATGTCTAAAACCTATTCCCCAGAGAACCCATACTGTTGTAAATAACAAAAAATCAATTCGATTTGTCGCTCCATAATCGCTGATTGTAGAATTTGAAGAATATATTCCTACTGTTTCTTCCATCCCTCCTCCGACGATCCCGCTTACACTCATCAATAAGATACGATTTAAACCAGTTATCATTATACCTGCAGAGATAATATAAATAATCGTTAAGGTCTTAAGTGAAATATTAAACTTTTTTATTATAAAAATTAATAACGATATTATAGCTGTTGTATGAAAAGATATTGCAACCAAGAAAGTAAATAACCCACTTTTTTTCTCTTCTCTACCTATATACACTATTGTCAAGAGTATAAGGGGTGCTGCTATTCCCTGACGTAAGGTATTAGTCGAAAAATTATAAAAATAGAAAAAACTGATATATCCTAACATGATCATCGGTATCTCAGTAAGTACTAACATTTTCTTCAGTGAAAATATTATAATGAGCCACATTATAGACATTGATAAAATCATAAATACATTTTTAGAGGTAGATATTTGTGAGATAAACCATTGGTAAGTAATATAACCTGGTTCAAATCGGGTGTTACTGAGAATATCCGGTAAACTTTGTAACCGGCTAATATTTAACAGGGTTAAATAACGAGTCATATCAGTCGTAATTGGTATAGCTAATGAAACAGTCGTCATCAAAATGAACATAGTCCCTATTAGAGGGTACTGAATTTTCTGAAAGCTATTTGTCTTATTCAGTCTCATTTGATTAGCTCCAACCCAAAAAACAATTAAAAAATAGTAAATCATTGCCTTCCCTCCTAATATTTGAGAATGCGAAGATTCATAAATCAAAAAAAGTATGACGCTGGTGTATTGAAAAATTAATCAGGGTTTTAAGTGAAGTGAATAACTTTAGAAGAATGATTATAAGGGGAGGTATGATGAATATTTTATACATAAAAGATGTAAAAATAAGAGAGGTTAAAGGACTATATTAAGGAGTGTTGAGGTGAAAGTAATATTTTTTAATGAAGGGTATAAGATTAAGATAGGATATTTGAGGACTTGAAGTTATTATTATGTGTAAAAAGTACTCTAGATAGAATACTTCGGAGAAAAACCTACATATTGAAGGGAAAAACAGAGGGGTAAAACTAATAAAAAAAGTATAGCATATTTAATTTAAAAGTAAAAAGATAAGCATTATAAATATATGATACCTTTAAAATCGTTCATGTGATAAGCTTTTAATCTTAATATTTTTGACTACAAACTATAAATTTGATTACAATTATAAACACTTGAGTCTCCAAAATGTTGGTTTAAAATCAGGAAAGTATTTTGGAGACCATCGCTTTTTGTAGTCAATACAGTGATTTCTTATTGACCGATTTTACTTACCGGAACTCCAACGTAAGTTCCTGCTTCATTTATATTATTTAAAATTACGGCTCCAGCACCAACTAAACAGCCTTTGCAAACATTAACATTATTGCTAATAACACAACCCATTCCAATCCAATTACCTGTCCCGATTCGCACCGTTCCCGCTAAATGAGCTCCTGGTGAAATATGCACATAATCCTCAATAGTATTATTATGATCTAAGCTACTGCTAGTATTGATTATGCATCCTTTACCTATTTTACTTAAGCAATTTATCACTACTCCGGCCATTACTACTGTGCCATTGTCCACACTCACTTCCATACCTATAATTGCACTTGGATGAATGAGTTTGGCAATAGAATAACCTTCTTTCTCAAGTTTAACTTGAAAATTTTGCCTAACACTATTATCTCCGAATGCAACAAAGAAATCTGCTTCATCTTTATATTTTAAAGCATCCTCAATCTTACCAATGATTTTCAATCCAATGCATGTCTTTTTTGATTCATCATCGTCTAGAAACGAGATTTTTCCCCATTTTTTCATTCTCATTGCAATATCAGCGACTACTTTTCCATGGCCACCGGCACCAATAATTATAAGCCTCTTTATCATAATTAGAGCTTCCTTTCTGAAGCAGTACTTCTTTTTTATTTAGCATCTAAAATATACTGATTAGACATTTTATTCATAGACTCTAGGTTAAATTCATAAACACTATTACTCTGACTCGACATGAAGTGTCCATCTCTTTAACAACTTTATCTTAACAACTACTTATATAATCTTCTTGCCTCTAAGAACATATTAGTAATAAAGGCACAAACAGAAAATAGTATGTATATAAGCATGTTTCACTGCTGAAAAGGGTTTAATTTCATATGAAAGATGTCTAGTAAGCCAGTGCTTCACACTACAAAGTGTATCATTACTTTGTTATATTCACTTTATTACTTTGGTATGACCGTTTCTTCATAATATCGTAGAATCTGTATAGGTTTGATTTCTGGCTGCCTAATCTCTTTATGATTCAATAAATAGTCTGCACACATTTCAACTTCATTAACATTTGATAATGTTCGAAAATGAGTAGTTCCTGAAAATCTTGCATTGATTTCAAATATTTTCACTTTATCTCCTGAAATTCTAAATTGAAAGTTAACGGGGCCATATACACCTAATTTTACTGCCACCTTCTCTAAATAGTCATTGATTTCTGTGTAGGGTTCTGCACAAGCTCTCGACGTGTTGCCATCCCTTAAGTCTCTTTTCATAACGATAGATGATTTGGCAGCATTATCAAAAACAACTACTCCTGCTGTATACTCTTCATCATCTGTTCCCACACATTCCTGAATGATGGGATTATTTACTATTTCCAGTGCTGCATATAATTCTTTATGGTCATTAACTTTTGTTACCCCCACAGATCTAGCACCTACTCTAGGTTTCACGATCAATGGAAATCCGACTTTTTCAATTAACGCTTGTTCCTCACCAGGTAATCTAGATTCTGGATACTCCAAATGATTTTCTTTTAAAAATTTATACGTTAACCATTTATCATCTGCTATTTCAATTACATTTTCAGGACTTACCAGTACTTTTGTTCCATATTCTCTCTCGATTTTTTCTCCTGCTCTAGCAAAAACAGTCAATTCAATATCTGTTCCGATCATTATTATATCGGGCCTTTCGATATCTAATATTTCATATATCTTAGTTATATACTCTGCATCATTAGCCATTGGCACTATATAATGTTGATCAACCCAGTATAAACCCGCAGCTAACGGACTAGGATCAACTGCAATTATACTTGCTTTAAGTTTTGATGCCTTGATTGATTTTATAATGGCTTGTCCAAGAACTGCTCCTGCTCCACTGACCATAATTTTCATTTAAATTCTCTCCTTTTGAAAATCAACATATTGAAATTGGCTTAATAATTTTGTGCAATTGCCTACATTTTCTGCTTTATGAGCATCTGAACCTATAGATATCTTTGGATTGATTTCACCACAAGAATATAAAAAATCATATGCATTTTTTATATATCTAGAATTTAATTCAATAGCTTTATTGTTTTCTTTGCTTAGCATCATTAATTCTTTGAAATACTCAATTGGAAATCCACCATATCTGGAAGAATACATACCCCCAGGATGAGCTAGTACATTAATAGGAGAATTTCGAAGCATACCTATCGATAATTCAAATTCAATCTCTGCTAGCTTTTGTGGGGATAAAGCGGAGAAATCAAGAAACCCTCCCCTACCATCCGGGATGCGATGGACACTTCCTAAGATTATATCGCTTTTATCTATAATAGTTTCTGAAATATCTAAGTTACCATAGTTGTCTAAAGCTTTTGTTTCAGCTCCAACTAAGACCTCAATACCTGGATACTTAGAGGCAGTCTCTTTAACAGACTCAGCAAATCTGTCAAACCAATCTGTGTCGATTCTAACATGTTCAGTAAAGGCAATTTTATTCAAACCATTTTCTATAGAGGCTTTGATCATTGTTTCAATAGAATCCTGTCCATCAGTCTGATTAGTGTGAATGTGAAAATCATACGTTATGTCGTTATCTTTTAATTCATTAAAATTAATAAAGGATATGCTCATAATTTACTTACCTCCTCTTCTGTTTTAATAATACGACTTTCAAACACCTTATCTTTTTTTACCTAATTAAATATAAATTATCCTAATTTATTAGTTTCGATAAAAAAGTATGCATTTGAAAGATGGATTGATAATAATTTGTTCCTTTTCTTTCACTCTATCAGAACTCTAAAAAAATTATCTTCACCTCTATTAGATAATCCTAAACTAAATGATTAATTAGTATCAATCACTCACTGAGATTTCGCTAAAAGGATATATCTTTTTTTACGTCTTCTTACTTTAATAATAATAGATTATCAATTATTTGAAAAGTAATACATCTTTAAGCTCCTTTTGAACAAGTATTATTCTGAAGATTTTTTATACACCTCAATATTCACTTCCTAACTAGAAATGGCTATTTAATAGTGTTTCACTTATTCTATCGCCCGAGAAAGTATAATCTTACGCATCTCTTATTTCTCTGTCTAGAGAGTACATTATTTTAAAAAAAATTAATAGTGAAAAGTCTTATATATGGATACGCTCTTTTCGTTACTTTGTAAACAAATTCATCAACAAATTTTTCCTGAACATAATAAAAGCCCCTGAAAAATTACCAGGAGCTCTCGCTAATATGTCCTATTAAATTAATTTTTTCAAATAATCTGCTGCTTGTTTTCCTGTTTGTCTACCGAAAATGATGATCTCAGCGACAGCGTTACCGCCGATTCGGTTCGATCCGTGAATACCGCCTGTCAATTCTCCAGCGGCATATAAGCCGTCAATTTTATTTCCATCCGCCTTCAAAACTTCTGCCCTGGTGTTGATACTTACGCCACCCATTGTATGGTGAATGCCTGGCTCAATTTCAATGGCATGATACGAACCTATTGACAGATCTTCATGCATGTCTGTCGTACGGCCAAATGCTGCGTCTTTTCCTTTTGCCACAGTTTTCTTCCATATCTCAATCGTGTCTTTCAGACTTCCTGCATCCAGAGACACGGCTTCTGCTAATTCTTCAATCGTTTCGCCTGAAACAACTAATCCTACGTGCATGTAATATTCAATCGCACGGACTCTTTCTTTGACACCGTCGTTAAAAATCAAGTATGCTTTTTGTTCAGGCAAAGCAACGATGTCCGCTGAAACTTTATCTCGTTTGTCCATTTCGTTGGTAAAACGCACACCTTCTTTAAAAACTAGGATGGCTCCTTCACCTCAAACGGCTTCTGTGATCAAATACCCTGAAACTTGTTCTACGGTTGGATGAATCTGAATATCGCTCATATCCATAAACGTCTCCTCCCATGTTTGTGATTATTTTCACTAAAAAGAGGGTACCATATGCTTGGCTGAAATACTACCTTTGATTTAGACGCTTATCAACCAAAGAAAATTTAAAAAGGACAGGAAAATCGAATCATTCACTAGGTGAATAATCAATTTTCCTGTCCTTTTTTTTTATTAAATGTTATGAATCTTTCACCTGAATTACACTACTGTTATTCAGCAGCCTCAATATTATTAGAGCCTCTTGTTGTTTTGTTTAGATAACTTAATTATTTAAATAATCTACTGCTTGTTTTCCTGCTTGTCTACCGAAAATGATGATGTCAGCGACTGCGTTACCGCCGATACGGTTTGATCCGTGTATACCGCCTGTCAATTCGCCAGCGGCATATAAGCCGTCAACTTTATTTCCATCCGTTTTCAAGACTTCTGTCATCGTATTGATGCGTATGCCACCCATTGTATGGTGAACTCCCGGTGCAATTTCAACCGCATGATACGAACCTGTTGACAGATCTTCGTCCATGGCTGTTGTACGGCCAAATTCTGCGTCTTCTCCATCTGACACAGTTGTATTCCATGTGTCAACGGTTTCTTTCAGACTACTTGCGTCCAAGGACATAGCTTCTGCTAATTCTTCGATCGACTCTCCTGAAACGACAAAACCTTCATTTTCATATTTTTCAATTGCAAGGACTCTTTCTTTCACACCATCGTCAAAGATTAGGTACGCTTTTTGTTCAGGCAATGCAATGATTTCTGCTGAAACTTTATCACGCGTATCCATCTCATTGGTAAAACGTGTGCCTTCTTCAGAAACCAAGATAGCTCCTTCACCACGAACAGCTTCGGTGATCAGGTAACCAGAAGATTGTTCAACGGTCGGATGGATTTGAATGTCCTTCATATCCACAACATCCCCACCGAGGCTCGAAATCATCTCGATCCCCGTTCCTACACTTCCTTCGTGATTGGTTGTGACGTAGCCTTCCAGATCAGGATTTTGTTCAACAATCATATCAAAATTGGCGCCAAAACCACCTGTTGCGACCACAACCGCTTCTGCACTGATCGTTCTTTCATCTGTCTGATTGACCAACACTTCTACGCCAGTCATTTTCCCGTCTTCTTCCAGGAGAGCTGTTACTTCTGAATTGACAAACAATGGAATTTCACGTTCTTCGATATTGTCCAGTAAACCGTTGACCAGGTATTCTCCCACTGCAGAACCATCGGATGGACGATGTGTACGCTCCACGGTCATGCCTCCTGTAGTGGTCAGATTATCTAAAGTGATACCGATTGAGTCCAACCAGTCGATGGACTCAGCCGAGTGACCGACCATATAATTCAGTAATTCTTCATTGTTTGTTTCGTTACCGCCAGCTAATGTTTCTTCAAAAAAGGCATCATTTGAGTCTTCAATACCTGCGGCTTCCTGAAATTTTGTTTCCGAAGCGTTCATACCGGCAGAAGATTTTTTGGTGTTGCCACCTGCAACTGGCATCATTTCAAACACGACAGGGTTCGCTCCGGCATCTTTGGCTTCAATAGCCGCTGCAAGTCCTGCGCCACCGGATCCGATGATAATGACATCATAGCTGTCTTCTAAATTTTCGATATCAGTATACTCGCGATATGTAGCTGAGGTTACGGCGTCGTTTTCTATGTTCTCAGTGTCTGACTGCTCTGTTTCAGTCGTCGTATCTTTTGCAGCTGTATCATCCGCAGTCGCGTTATCTGACTCATTACATGCTGATAACAATAGAGAAATACTTAACATACTTCCTATAATAACTTTCTTCTTCATTCTTGCATCCCCTTTTTTATATGTGATTGCTTTCACTATATACAGGGTATCACATGCTGAACACTGCTTCATTAAAAAGCGAGCGTTAACACTATGAGAGAAGCGTGAAACTTCAACAAAATCGATCGATAAAAAAGCAACACTCATTTTCTATTCACTTCGATCAGCACACTTTCATGCAAATCAAGTCATAGAAATTTAAGTATTACTTTTTAATTGTTTCATTGTTATTTTTAATAATTGAATAAGACCGGTCGTCACTCTATAAAATATCCTGTTCTGAATACAGACAGAGCATTGAGGATGATTTTCTTACTATGATCATATCTTTCATTCCCCTGACACCCTATTCGATGTCAGGGCTCCAGTTATCTCATCAAAAAGTTTTTGCGACAGGCTATTTTTTGTCGTGATATTCAACTGTACACTGTCCATCTCCCTGATTTTTGAGCTTCGTAATTCTGCTTTAGAACAGACCGAATAGTATAAGTGGAGGGTATCTGATTGCACCACTTATGTATTACATGTGTTGAAATGTCACAATTCGGAAATAAAAGAAAATATTCATGGACATGTCTCAATACAGCTATTCGAGCAGCCTCTTTATATCCACACTTTCTGCAGATAGATTTGCGCCCTGTTAGTTCCTTGATTTCTTCAGAACATTTAAAGCACAGGAATCCTTTTTCCAGCGTCTCAAATGAATAATCAGGCAAGTCGGTATAAGGCGTTTCTAATAGGTGCTCACCACAGAGTATACCAGCGTATTCTCTATTGTTATCTGAGAGAAACTGGTTTTCTCTATTTATCTCGTTCAGATGCTTTCTGAGCATTCCAGGTAAGATAAAGCTTTGATGACGTGATGACTGGTAAAGAATGAACTCTGGATTCACAAAAACGATATGTGAGTCTAGCTTCAAATCGATACCTCTATCATCCAGAAGTTGACGCAACAAAGTACTGGAACGCTCAAGTTGTATAGCCGGATTCAAGATTTCTTTATTCGACGAAAAGTTGATCAGCTTATTATCTTCCAAGGTGTATTCACCTTCATAATTCTTTACTTCATACAAATGTACCGTGTTATCTTTTATGAGCAAGGAGTCAACTTGAAAATAGGTTCGGTTAGTCTTCAAGGTCAAATCCTTAAGGTAGAAATAATTACAGGATAGCTGAGCAATCATCGAGTCAAACTGTTTTTCACCTTCCAGACCCTTAACCAAAGACGAATAATAATTTTTCTGTTTTTGTGTTAGCGTCATGCGATTATTCAGTGACGTCATTACTTTTAACGCATATGGCTCTTCTCTTTCTTTAATGATCATACAATCACCCCATCTATTGGTAAGTCTTACTATATATACTGTTAAAAGAATCAGTTACTCATGAAAACAGGTCTCAACTTCTTTAAAAATCAAGATGTTTAATCTGGCCAGGCCAGATTATTCTACCTTTCATCTTTTCTATATTGATATGTACAATAGTAATCGTTTAGGATAGTCACTCAGGTGTCTCTATTTTGAGTAAGGTGCCCTCGGTGTGGCGTGGACTTTATTTATGATCTGGCTAGCGTTAGTTCGGTAGATTGATTGACTGGCCAACTTCATTTAGTCAGCGTTTAGATAGAGTTCAGCCTTACGATTTATATTCAACTTCATCTAGACTGTTGTTAGCTCCAGTTCCCACTAACATGAACGATCTAAACTGAACCTATATCATGTTTAACTATAGTTCAATAAATACTTGCGCTTGCCAACTAGACTGAACGGCTCTTTAGTTCCAGTTCTATTCGACACACACCTCCTCAACTCAATCCACAGGACTCGTCATCATTATTAATTGTTAAAAGTTAATCTAAAAAAGAAAAACAGGCCCCCGATTTCGTGAATGGGGGCCTGTTTCATATAAGCTCATTTTAAAACCAAAAACTCTTATTTAATCTTTAACGGTTTCGTATACGTTTGATAATGGTCAACTGTTCTTGATATACAACAGTTCAAATAAAGATTGACTTAGATGCTCTTCTTCCAGCTCATTGATGAGTGCCATCAAGCTGAAGTCAGATAAGCTATTGTTGAAAGTGTTCAATAAATAGTCTTTCAATTTATAACCCACTTGCGCTTTATCGAGACGTTTGAATAGCTCATTATTGATATCCTGCTCTTTGATCATTTTGAAATCCTCAAATTTGATGGTCATTTTTTCGTTGTTGTCTGACACAACGGTGACCGAAGTTCTATTCAGCTCTGGATCAAACGACCGCTCCACCACTTCACCGTTTTGCACTTCAACAACTCCAATTTCTTTTGAGGCATTGAAATGAATGATATGTTTGCGCTCTTTAGGTAAAATAGTCGCCTTATCATTTACTGCTATAGAGATGGATCCATCTGAGTAATTCAGGTTAAAGGCTGTGACCGCTCTTTGATGGTTGCTATCTTCAATCAATTCGAATGTGTTGTCTCTGCCAGGATAGATCAGCCATTCCATATCTTCTGGCAGGTCATGGGCATCTGTTTGGGTCGGATTCGGATCCAACGGTATGATGCTGCCTTCTCTGGCAAATACCGGAATGGTCATTTCATCTCTAAATACTTTGAGTTTAGCTTCCCCTTTGTATCTAAAGTTGCTGAATATATCAAACCAGTGACCTTTCGGGAAGTAAAAGAGTTCACTACCGTAAACCGTTTCTTCGTCTTTTTTGCTTGTTATCGGTAAGACAAGCAGCTCGCTCCCAAAGAAATACTCATTTTTAATGTCATAAGCCGCTTCTTTTAACGGACATTTATAATAAACTGGTTGAATCACCGGTATCCCTTCTTCGTTGTTCAAAACATTAAAGGTATATAAATACGGGATCAATGCATGGCGTAAGCGTAAAAATGACGTCATGTTTTTCCTGATGACACCACTGTACTTCCAAGGCTCTTTACTCGAAAAAGCACTGTTGGAGCTGTGCAGACGGTTGATAGGGCTGAACACACCGAACTGGAACCATCGTAGCGTCAGTTCTTCATCTTTATACCCTTTATAATGTCCGCCGATATCATGACTCCACCACGTATAGCCGATATTTGATGACGTTGCCGTTAGATATGGCTGGAATTTCAGAGAGTTCCACGTAATAATGGCATCTCCCGAAAAGCCAACAGGATAACGGTGACTACCCGGACCGCCATAACGCGATAAGATCAACTCATCTTTGTTACGTTTTTTCATGTCCTCGAAGTGGTAATGATTGAGTAGCCACAGCGGATCGATGTCGCTGCTGCTGAACTCGCCTTGCTGCCAATCGATCCACCAGAAATCTACGCCTTGTTCTTCTAGGGGATGATGGACATCTTCAAAATACACTTGGCGGAAATCTTCATCCATCAAATCAAAATCAGCCGGTTCTTCTATGGCTGTATTCAGATTCAACTTATCCGCGACCACCTCATATTGCTCTTCAAAAGCTCTGATGCCATCTGCCGGATGAACATTTAAGGTTACGGCCAATCCCTTATCCTGTAATTTTTTTAAAAATCTATCGGGATCTGGGAACAATTCTTTATTCCACGTATAACCTGTCCAGCCACTACCGTGTTTTGAGGGTACGTCTGTTAAATGCCAGTCCATATCGATCACGCTGACAGATAAAGGGATTTTTTCTTTTTCGAACGTATTGATCAACTCTAAATAAGACTCCTCTGAATACTTCCAGTACCTGCTCCACCAGTTGCCTAATGCATACCTCGGCAGTAATGGTGGATGACCGGAAAGTCGGTAAAAGTCCTGAACGGCTTTCAGGTACTCTCTGCCGTATGCAAAGAAGTAAACGTCCGTCTGTGTATGATTTTTGACTTTTATATTGTTGTTCTCGTCAAAGACAAATGATTTGGAATCATCGAGTGTGGCATAACCGTATTTGGAAATAATGCTCTCTTCCAGTTCTGCTTCACCATCCACACGGTCGACCGTTCTCAAGGCGCCTTTCAAAGTTGGAATGGTTTGACCATAATACCATCTATTTGTGTAATTGGTATAGTTGTATCTTACATCAACTGACAGATTCTTTGGAGAAAACTCTTTTTCTTTCACGTAACGCAGGTGAAATGACTCAGTTATGATTTCAAGCATTTTATGGGTTTCCTTGAGTTCGAAATCCACATCACCCAGATCTCTGTTCTTTACGATCTGTGTTGCACGATCTTCAAACAGGCCCTCTTCAGAATATTCCATGCGTAGTAATTTATTGGTGACGACTGTAAATCGGTAAGTGTTGCCTTCGATGACGTTTTTGAGTTTCTTTTCTTGTTTTGACATATGTACACTCCCATTCAAATTATGATATTCTCGCATTGATTTTATTGAGTTTTCTGATAAACAAGTAATAGGTTGCATAGACCGTTAACGTGGTGCCAAATAGGACAAATAAGATGAAATTCACTGAATATAGAATATAATGTAAAGCTATAAAAATCATGAAGTTGCCTAATGCAAATAATGGGTGCTTAATGATAAGAACGGTTGTCTGTTTTACTTTCCATCTTATTGACATGTTGAAGTGTGCATCCAAATAAAACAGATAAAAGACAACAATGCTTAAGTAGAAAAAAAGAACGATAAGGATAATGGATAGGATGAGATTGCTTTGGTAGGTAATGAAAAACACATATCCGCCCATAGTCAGCAGGCTTGTATAAATCATCCCGATCAAGAAACTCTTTTTATACCCTTTTTTATAATCCTTGAAAAAGGTCAGCGGATTAAATGGCGCATCTTCCAATATCAATTCTCTCACTGAGCTGATCAAAGCATGGGTCCCCGGGAAAAACAGAATAGGAAGGAACAATGACAAGAGTGGCAGCAAGACAAGCAAATTACTTGGTTCAGTGGTTAAACCTATTTGAATAAGAACGATAATAACCGGTAACTCAACGATGATCCACAAGATATTAACTAGGGTAAACTTTAATATTAAGACAGATAATTCATATAGCATGAGATAGATTTTTTCACCCAACGGTATTATCCCTCCTTTTTTCTTCTTCATTTTAACATAAGGAAATTTCAAAAAATAGAAAGAGCTGCCTAGTTGCTATTAGAAATAACAAGTGAGCAGCTCCTAGTCTTCGTCGTCTAATTTCTACTTGATCGCACCTTCTGATACACCTTCAACTATTATCTTTTGAGCACTGAAGTAAAAGATGATAACGGGAATGATAGCGATCGTTAATCCCGCCAAAGCCAAGTGCCATTGTCGCGTGTATTGGCCAAAGAAATAAAACATTCTGATCGGAATGGTCTCATTCGCACGACTTAACACAAGTGAAGGCAAAAGGTAATCGTTCCAGATCCAAATAACGTTCAATATCGCTACCGTGACGGATATGGGACTCAATAAAGGAAAAATGATTTTAAAGAATATCTGAAATTTATTGGCTCCATCGATTATGGCTGCTTCATCCATTGAGATGGATACGGTGGTCATTGCACCATGATAAAGGAATAAGGCCAAACTCCCACCAAATCCTAAGTACATAAAGATCAATCCGTACCTGTTCAACATCCCAACTCTTCCGAAATTGGCTGTCAAAGGTATCATGACCGACTGAAAAGGAATAAGCATCGCGCCGACAAATACTAGCAGAATGATTCCACTTAGTCGACTCTTGTTCCGGGCCAGTGCATAGCCTGCCATTGAAGAAAACAACACAATGACGGACACGCTCACCAGGGTAATCAATAGCGAGTTGAAAAATGAGCGAATGAAGTTCAAATCATCGAACGCGACAACGTAATTGTCAAAATTAAACTGATCTGGAAAATTCAACACGTTAGAAAAGATTTCTCTAGGTGTTTTGAAACTATTAACTAACATAAGATAGAATGGCGAAACCCAGACTAAACCCATCAGTAAGCCTATGACTTCAATAATTAAGTATTTTCTTTTTCTCTTTTCATACACATTTTTTTCCATTATAAATCAACCTCTCTTTTCTTACTGTAGTAGACTTGTGACAGCGAAAAGATTGCTACAATAATAAAGAATATAACTGCTTTAGATTGACCATACGCCATCTGATTACTGGAGAATGCAGTGTCCACTATGTTCATGGCGACCATTTGTGTTGAATTATATGGTCCCCCACCCGTTAAGGATAAGTTTTGATCATAAATTTTAAACGAACTGGATAACGTTAAAAACATTGAGACCGTAAATCCAGGTGCAATTAACGGAAAGATAACGTGTCTGAATTTTTGAAAAGAGGTCGCACCATCTATGTTTGCCGATTCAATCAGTTCTTTTGGAATACCTTGAAGGTAGGCAATATAGATGATCATGATATAGCCGGCTTGCTGCCATACGGTTAAAATGATAAGTCCCCAAAACCCAGTTTCGGGTGTTGAAAGCCAGCCCAATAATCCCTGGATACCGGTAAAATCGCCTACTGCAGAAAAAACTCTGATGAAAATAAACTGCCAGATAAAGCCTAATATCAGGCCACCGATCAGATTAGGCATAAAGAATACCGTTCTGAGCAGATTTCTTGATTTAAGCTTGCTGGTTACAAGTACGGCTAAACCAAGACCAACAAAATTCAGGATGATGACACTAACAAAAGTGAATATGAAAGTGAACCGTAACGAATTTCTAAACTGTTCATCTTCTAATAAACGCCTGTAATGTGCAAACCCGATAATATTATTGAAGTTCAGTCCATTCCAATCGGTGAATGAATAGAATAAACCCATAAAAACAGGCACGATAACGACTAATGATAAGCTCAATAAAACTGGTGTAATAAACAACCAGAAAGTCAGTTCTTTATTTTTCATAGCTCATTTCCTTTCTTAACATCAACTATTCTTTCATCGTTCCACTAACTGCTGGTTATTATGAAAGAAAAAAAGGACCATATATAGAAACAAAATATGGTCCCTCTCAAAATTTTTATTTAAGAGATTCCCAGGCAGAAATTGAATTTTCAACCATTTCATCCCAAGTCATTTCGCCGCCAATATAAGCTTGAATATTAGGTCCAAACTCGTTGTTTGTCCATCCTGTTGGATAACCATTGAATACCCATCCGATCGTGTCGCCTCTTTCAGAGTAATCATAAACGATTTGTGATATTGGATCACTGATTTCCATATCCTCGTATCCTTCATAAGCTGGAATAAAGTTGAACTCGTTGATAACAAAATCTTTCCCTTCATCAGACAAGTACATCCAGTCTAGGAAATCTTTAGCTGCTTGCACTGTTGCGTCGTCTTTGTTACTGTTGACTGCCCAGTAGTTGGGTACGCCAACGGGTAGTTGGTTTTCATAACCTTCTAAAGGAATTGGAATCATTCCGACACTGTTTTCAGCAAATTCAGGATCCATTTGTAACAATGTAGGATATACCCAGTTTCCTTGCTGAATCATAGCTACCTGTCCTAATGAGAAGTACTCTTCAACTTGTTGAGAATAATCTAGACTCAAAACAGGTCCTACCGAATAATCCACTTGCAGGTCAAGCATACGCTGGAATTCGTCACCTTTTTCAAATGCGACAGTTTCAGCATTATAGGCTTCATTTACATTTTCATCAAATTCATGTGTTAAGTAGACGTTAGATAAGTGGTTACCTGGTACCCAAGCTTCAGCTCCAGGGAAAGCAAAAACAGCTTCGATGTCTAAATCATCTTTTTGACCGTCTATGGTCTGAACAGCTTCTTCCAGTTCTTCATAGGTACTTATTGCTTCGGCATCGATTCCGGCTGCTTCAAAAACTTCTTTATTATAAATAAAGCCATAACCCTCTAGGTTGTAAGGAAGTGCCGTAACTACGCCATCTTCACCGGTCACATCAGTCAAAGTACCTTCTAGGGCAGCATTAGCAGCATCCGTATCAGATAGATCAGCCAGATACTCCGCCATTTGTTCAAATTCATTGGGTCCTGCTACACTAAAGATATCCGGTTCATCACCAGCAGAGAAACGTGTGGTCAATTGTGTAAAGTAGTCCGTTCCGCCACCAACTGATGTGATTTCAATTGAGACATTCGGATTTTCGTCCATATACATATCGGCGAGTTCATTGAATTGATTATTGAACTCTACTTTACCCTGCATAATGGCTAAGCTTACCTCTTCTTCAGTTTCACCATTACCGTTCCCGTTGTCATCTGCACCATCCGTACCTGGAACGTCTCCATCATTGCCACATGCAGCCAAAACGCCTGCAGCTGACAGCAAAACTAATCCTTTGTAAAAATGTTTACCCTTGAACATTGTATTTCCTCCCTTTTTAACTGATTTTACTTACACAAAATAATGTAAGTGTTTACATTATAAATATATAACAAATTGACCTATTACTCAATAGAATGCATTTATAATGATACCGGTATCATTATTTGAAAATCAAGGTATAATACTTGCTTTTTACTGTAATTTTTGTAATATATGCTTCCCGATTGAAAAGTATGATACCTTTTAGTGATTCTACCTATTAGCCAAAACCATACTTTCATATGGGCGAAGGCATAATTTTTCGTTGATCAATACCCCTTGATAATTACTCAATACTACCTGCGTATAATTTTCATCAATGGTGA
The DNA here is from genome assembly GCF_049389645.1 of Alkalibacterium sp. f15. Lineage (GTDB taxonomy): Bacteria > Bacillota > Bacilli > Lactobacillales > Carnobacteriaceae_A > Alkalibacterium. The sequence continues at coordinate 2,225,564 of NZ_CP186540.1, read as the reverse complement.
TCGTCTGCTTTTCATTGGTGAAATTGATCGCTGTTAACAATTTCGTATCCTGCCACACTCTCTCATACACAATGGTCTGATCGTTTGCCGTTCTATCTGGCACGAATTTCCCATAAACGATCACCTCTCTATAGTTGCTCGTCGTTCTGAGTTCAATCAGTTTTTTATAATAGTTCAAAACAGATCTATCATCCAGACGTTCCTTTTCAGCATTAATTTCAGTGTAATTGGGATTCACTTTTAGCCAGGTGTTATCTCCCTCCGAGAAGCCTGCCTGTTCTGAATCGTCCCACTGCATCGGAGTCCTGGAATTATCACGGCTCCGTTTACTGATCATTTTAAACGCCGCTTCTTTAGAAAGTCCTGTAAGTAGAGCCCTCTTGTACTGATCATGCGTCGCGATATCTTCATACTCTTCCATGGAATCCATTTCTATGTTGGTCATACCAAGCTCCTGCCCCTGATAAATAAAAGGCGTGCCTCTGAGCATCATGAAAAGAGTGCCCAGCATTTTTTTACTGTACTGATTGATATCATGCTTAGGGATGTACTTACTAACGGAGCGCGGCTGGTCATGATTTTCCAAATAAAGGGCTCCCCAGCCTTTTTCCTGCGTGATCTCCTGATTGATGAAAATCTTTTCGCGCATATCCGTCCAGGTCCAGCCACTTGGTTTGAACCAGTCACCGGTTTCATTGACATCGATATCCGTGTAACTGAAGTCGAACACCATCGAAAAGAAGCCGCCCGGACCAATGTATTGGTCCAAATGGTCATTAGGGACCGCTGCTTCCGCGACTGTAAAGCTGTCATGCACTTTAAAGGTACGCTCATTTATTTCCTTTAAAAGCGACTGGACTCCAGGCTGGTTCATGATCCAGTGACCGATATAGACTAAACCGTCTTCACCATCCGGTTCCAGACGCCCGCGGACCATGCTCTTTTTGATGTTCAAAATCGCATCGATCCTGAATCCGGCTATCCCTTTGTCTAACCAGTAATTGATCATTTTATAGATTTCTTCTCGCAGTTCTTCGTTCTCCCAGTTCAAGTCCGGCTGTTTTTTGCTGAAAGCATGCAGATAAAAAGTATTCTTCTCATGGGGCACAGGTTCCCACGCTGATCCGCCAAAATAGGACCGCCAGTTGTTGGGCGGTCGCCCGTTGCTGCCTTTCACGAAATGATAATATTTTCTATACTCACTGTCAGGGTCGTTCAGTGCTTCTTCGAACCATTCGTGTTCATCGGATGTATGATTCACGACCAGGTCTAGAAGTATCCTGATCCCCACCTTTTCAGCTTTTCTAATGAGTTCATCAAAATCTTCATTGCTGCCAAAAATAGGATCGATCGAGTAATAATCTGCAATATCGTATCCCCCATCGTCCATGGGGGATTTATACATTGGACAGATCCAGATCACGGTGATCCCTAGATCTTTTAAATATTGCAATCGGTTAATAATGCCTCTAACATCGCCAATGCCATCCTCGTTACTGTCTTGAAAACTTTTCGGGTAGATCTGATAGACGACTGCTTCTTTCCACCATTTATTATTCATAAGTTCTCCTTTCCTTTCTTAATTATTTAATCATAAAGTGGTATTATCTACCTAATAATATCATAAAAAAATTTAGTTTTATTAATAGGCCAATCATATAAAGATTATATAAACCGATAATACAAATTAGAGATATTTTATTCATCTGCCAAGTATAGGTTGATTTTTTTAGGTAGTTTTCATCGTTGGCAATCATAGTAAAAAATCGTTTTTCTGTCAAAGGTTGACAGAAAAACGATTTTCAGTTTATTTATTCTAATGTCTACTATTTTATAGATACTGTTTTAGTATCTATAAGCGTAATAAACTTATTGCCTTACTCTTGTTCATACAAGTATTGCGACATCACATGTCCAAGATACATATGCACATCTTCAACAATACCATAATTTTTTGAGGGTATAACTAATGTTTCTTGTGATAATCCTTTAAGCTGACCCTTGTAGTCACCAATGATTGAAATTGTAGTGCCTTGCTGCTCATTTGCATAAGCAACTGCTTCAATCAAGTTTTTCGAATTCCCTGACACAGATAAGACAACCACCACATCTTCAGGTAACAAGAAATTTTTTAACTGTTCAACAAAAATATCGTTATATGATAAATCATTACCCAAAGCAGTGACAATCGGTAAATTATCAGATAAACACATAAAACGAAATCTAGCACGCCCTTCTTTGTTAGCCCCTTTGTTGAAGTCACACACCCAGTGACTTGCACTGGCCGCACTTCCTCCGTTTCCTAACACAAAAATCGTTCGTCCCTTGTCTCTCGCCTCAATTAACTTTGTCATTATATGTTCGATTTTCTGAGAATCCAACTCTATTAGTGTTGTTTGATAGGCAACTCTGTATTCCTCGATGAATTGAGTAAAACCCATTATGTTCCTCCTTCAACTTAAGAGCTGTTTAAACCTGGACACAACATTCTCTACGGTAAATCCAAATCGTCTCATCACATCGTCAGGATCACCCGAACAACCAAATGAATCGACACTTAAACTGCTTCCTTCGTCTCCTACATAAGCTTTCCATCCATATGACGCACCCATTTCAATACTTAGTCGTTTTTTCAGATGTTTGGGTAAAACTCTTTCTTTATAGTCTTGTGACTGTCCCTCGAACAAATCAAAACAAGGCATGCTCACTACATTCACATGAATACCCTCTTTTTCCAGTTCAGTTTTAGCCATTAAGGCAAGTTCGACTTCTGAACCTGTAGCAATTAATAACCCTTCAGGATTAGAGGTGCTATAGACAGTGTATCCACCTTTTTTAGTTCCGTTTCTCGCCTTCTCCGGTAGCACGTTCAACGTTTTGGTGTCTTGTCTACCTAATACTAAAGTAGTCGGCGTTTCAACTGAATTTAACGCCACTTCCCAGGCACCAGCCGTTTCATTACCATCTGCTGGTCTTATCACATGCATATTAGGCATTGAGCGTAGGGCAGCTAATTGTTCAACTGGTTGATGGGTCGGCCCATCTTTTCCTACAGCAATGCTGTCGTGAGTGAAGATGTAAATTACGGGTAGCTTCATCAATGCGGATAATCGCATTGCAGGTTTCATATAATCCGAAAAGACAAAGTACGTACTCACATAAGGAATAAAATGGCTTGAAGATAAACCATTAGCAATGGCCGCCATGCCGAATTCTCGAACACCAAAATAGATATTCCTTCCAGAAAAATCAGTTCGTGTAATTGCGTGTGACGAATTAATTACTGTTTTCGTCGATGAACTCAAATCTGCTGCGCCTCCAATTAACTCAGGCAATTCGTCACTTATCAAATTCAATATTTGGCTCGATGCCACCCGTGTCGACAATTTCCCATCATGATCAGTAAACTCTGGGAGTAAATGTTCTATATCATAGCTTTGGGGCTTGTTTATAAAGCGCTCTAAAGTATTTAATAAATCAATGTCTTCTTCTTTGAGTTTTCTCACATTTCTTTCCCACATATTAAACTTGTCCAGCCCTCTTGACTGAAACGAAGCAAATGCGTCATACACCTCTTCTGGTACATAAAACGGTTCAGTGTACTCCCATCCTAATGCAGCTTTCGCTTTGAGAATGTTCTCGGATCCAACCGGATCACTATGCGCATCGTGCGTACCAGCAATGTCAGGTAACCCATAGCCGATAACAGTATTTACTTCTATTAGAGAGGGTTTAGATGAAAGTTTTGCTTTTTCAATGGCTTGATCGATAGCATCGATGTTATTGCCATCATCTACTTTTATATAATCCCAGTTGACAGCTTCGAATTTCTTCTGAATGTTGTCACTAAACGATGCTTCAAGTTGTTCATCTAAAGAAGACTGATTGGAGTCATATAATACAATCAATTTGTTTAAATTTAAATGACCCGCGATAGAAATGGCTTCATGACTGACGCCTTCCATCAAATCGCCATCTCCACATAAAACGTAGGTATAGTAATTACAAATATCTCTATTCTCAGTGTTGAATAATGAAGCTGACTTTCTTTCAGCCATTGCTATACCTACTGCCATAGATAATCCCTGCCCTAACGGACCAGTCGTCACTTCTACACCTTCTGTGTGATGTAACTCAGGATGCCCAGGAGTCTGGCTATCTATTTCTCTAAATGCTTTTAAATCATCAAGTGATAAATTATACCCACTCAAATGCAGCAAACCATACAGCAGCATCGATCCATGTCCTGCTGAAAGAATGAACCGGTCCCGATTAAACCATGTCGGCTGTTCTGGAGTCATAGTTAAATGGTTTTTCCATAGCACGTATGCCATTGGTGCCGCGCCTAACGGCAACCCCATGTGACCACTTTGTGCCTCTTCGACTGCATCCATCGCAAATGTTCTCAGCGTGTTAATAGCTAAACTATCTATTTTTTCACTCAATCCATGTCCTCCTATTATACTTTATCTTCGCTTAATTTAATTTTCTTAGGTTTTTTCACTATTGAGATCGTAAAGTAAATGCCGATTGCTGCAACAATCGCATAAATACCTAACTTACCGAACCATTCAAAGAAATAGCCAATAACGATTCCAACAAAAGCAAAGTCAGCATCTCCAAATGTTGAGTTTGAGAAACCTAATTCACCCAATAACGGAAGTAAAATAGCCGGAAGTAATATAAGCAGCAAACCATTAACAAGACCGCCAATGATCGTTCCTCTTCGTCCTCCTGTTGCATTTGCTAATACTCCAGCTCCAGCACCTACAAAGAAGAGTGGAATTAATCCAGGAATAATAACTGGTAAGTTGGTAAACGGTAGAATTAAGAACATGATGAATCCACCGACAACCGATGACACAAATCCTAATAAAACTGCATTCGGTGCATAAGGAAAGATAACTGGCACATCTAAAGCCGGTATTGAATCCGGTACCAATTTATCGGAAATCCCTTTGAAAGCAGGTACGATTTCTGCAAGCATCATACGTACCCCTTGAAGCACTATTACAAATCCTGCTGTAAAGGTAAGAGCCTGAACGATAGCGAATATAATGATGTTATCTCCACCAGACATTTCGTTAATGACTGCAGCGTCTGCAAACAAGAACGTAAAGACATAGATTACCATCATAACTAATGCTGTAGATATAGTATTGTCTCTAAAAAAGCCAAGTCCTTCTGGAATTTTGATGTCTTCTGTAGATTTTTCCTTATCACCGAACCATTTACCTAGTAATCCGGCGAGCGCATAAGTCACAGCATTAAAGTGACCCATGGCTATCTTGTCACTCCCGGTTACTTCACGGTAAAACGGTTGCACAATTGCCGGTGAAATAGACATAAATGATCCTAGTAAAAATGCACCGACTGCAATTAATTCAACACCTTCAAAACCTGCTGTTCCAAGTACCGCAGCCAATAGCGCCGCCATGAACAACACATGATGACCAGTCAGGAAAATATATTTGATATTCGTAAAACGTGCGATCAAAATATTGACTGCAAACCCGAAAGCCATAATCAAACTCATTTCGGTTCCGTGAATACTTTCTGCTATACCGATGACTGCTTCATTTGTGGGGATTACTCCTTGCACATTGAAGGCATTCTCAAATGCAGGACCTAGCGTCCCTAGTGAACCAGCAATTATTCCCCCACCAGCTGAAAGAATTAAAAATCCAATTACGGTTTTTAAGGTGCCGTTAATAATTTTCTCTTTGGACTTCCTTAAAGAAATCAAACCGATAAATGAAATTAGACCGATAATTATAGCTGGCTGATTAAAAAAACTATAAATAAAATTCATTGGTACATCCTCCTATTATAAAGTTTATTTCAGGACTTCTAACAATTTGACTTTGAGTGCTTCCTTATCAATAACATTATTTACAAAAAGCTTCTTAATATCGTAATCTTCAAGTTTACTTTCCAACTCTTGTGTAGAAATGATTAAATCTGCGATAGCTCCACCTACTGATCCTAAATCGACAGCTTCAACTTCTGCGTCGATCCCCTCATCTTCAAGAATACTGTCGACATTCATTTTTAAAATAAGACTTGAACCAGAACCCATTCCGCACACTGTTAAAATTTTCATTTTTATTTCCTCCTATTTAGTTAATTGCTTTTCTAAATCCATTAATACGATATGAAAAATCGTCATTGCTGTTTCTTCGACTAAATCTGAATCCTTAAACTTAAACGTAAGCACATAGTCTAAATGTTCCTTTATCCCTCCTCCATTATTTCCGAGTACACCAATTGTTTGAATGCCTTTTCTCTTAGCTGCTTTAACAGCTTTTATTACATTGGCTGAATCAGCACTACTTGAGAGAACAATGAGGGTATCTCCCGCTTTACCTAATCCCTCAACTTGACGGGCAAACACCTCATCATAACCGTAATCATTACCCGTAGCCGTCATGACACTTGGGTCAACCGTCAAACTTAATCCAGCAAATGCTTCTCTTTCAATTTTAAAACGTCCCACGATGTCCCCTATAATATGTTGTGCATTTGCAGCATTCCCTCCATTCCCACAAGTCATTACTTTGTTGCCATTTTTTATTGAGGAATACAATACATCTTTAAACTGGCGCATCATATTATAATCATATTCAGTAAAGTCTTTAAATATGTTCATTCTTTTGACTATTTCATCACTGTAATTCATTGGGGCTCCTCTCTATTGATTTCATCTAAAATATTTTCTTTGTCTCCTTTATTTAATAAATCTATAAACGACGGTTCATTTAAAAATGTCATTAAGTCTTTCAAAGCACCCAAGTGTGAATTATGATCAGTTGCTGCCAGACAAATAACAATATTGACGGGGTCATTATTCGGGTGACCAAAGTTTACAGGCTCTTTAAGAGTCATGAGACTTAAGCCCACTTCATTGACGCCGTCTTTTGCACTTGCATGAGGCATGGCTATACCAGGTGCTATAACGATGTAAGGACCTAATTCTTCTACCGACTTAATCATTGCCTGAATATACACTTCTTCAATTTTCCCGTTATCTTTTAGTAGTTTACCTCCAATTTTCACGGCGTCTTTCCAATCCTTTGCTTCAACGTTTAACTGAATGGAGTCTTTAATTAATAAATCTTTTAGCATAATTTTTTTAGCTGTCCTCTCTGTCATATGATGATGGAACGGTTTATCTTGTCTGATATTTTCTATCTCTTTTAATCTTTTATTATCTTTTTCGGATAGCAAAGGTGATACAACTAACACAGGTACCGAATATGTTTCTTTAATCGGAAGTGTAGAAATAATGTAATCAACACCTTCAGCGTCTATCACCTCTTGTGTTAACTCTCTGACGGATAACGTGCCTTTGATATTAAAATCGAAACGCTTCAATAACAATGTTTCCAGTAATTTCGTGGTGCCTACACCGTAATTACATACGAGTAAAATCGAATTATTTTTGTTTGATAATTCGTTTTTCTCAATAAACGACGCAATGTGAATTGTAACAAAACCTATTTCATCTGCCGTGAAAACTAATTGTTTTTTCTCACCTAAAGAATCCAACACTTCTTTTACGTTTAAGAAAATCTGATTATAATGCGTTTGAATATAATCAATAACTTCATTTTTCAAAGGCGTTTCGTTTTTCACTCGATTTATAGCTGGTCCTAGATGTAATGTCAATGCTTCAAATAGATCTTCTGCTTCGTTTAAGGGTAGTCCTAAAGACTTACTGATCTCGTCTAAAAATTCAATTATAAACAAGTTCAAATCCAGCCAGTTATCATCTAATACTGATTCAGCTTTAATAAGTGAACTTTCTAAAAATAATTGTTCGATTGCTTTTTTCTCTGACGGATTCAATATAATATCAAATTCTTTTTCAATCTGATTACTATTCTTATCGATACTCCGATATTCTTGAGAAAATGAGACAGTATTTGGTAGCTTTTTTAAACTCCTATTGGATTGATTGCGACAAATAGCTACTATCAACCCGTAAACAATATGATTAAATGCTATATCTGAGTAATGCTTATTCACGTCTTTTTCAATTGTTGAAATAAATTGTTCAATCACACTGATTTCATTATTATCTGGATTTGAAATGTAATCAGTCGCTAAATTTTGATAACTTAGATTAAGTTCCTCTGCGTTTAATGTAATAACTCTCAATCCAACTTTTCTTATCTGCTGTTCATCTCCTTTAAAGTAATAACCTTTGGTGGAAGTATATTCAATTTCAATTTGTTCAGTCTTCAGAATTTTTCTCAGCTCTCTGATATCTCCAACAATTGAACTCCGACTCACATTGCATTTCGTCATCAATAACTCTATATCAACAATTTTTTTTGACAATAAAATCTCTATCAAGATTAAATTTTTTCTTTTCTTTGGTATATAATAATCTAGTTTAGTCTCAAATACTCGAGACAATTCTTTCAGCTTGTCGAGCTTCAAATTGCTTGTTTCAAGCGAAACCTCGATTTTTGTTTGTCGATTTAATGGAGGGAGCTTTTCCTTTATTAAAAAACTGTCTATTTCTTCCAAGTCATATCTAATAGTCCGCTCACTAACATTGAACTGCTGTGCTAAGGCATCATAGCTTGAAACCTGATCTTCTGCTAATAAACGTAACAATATTTTTTTAGATCTTTCAGACAAGCTCATAAGTATCTCCCCTTGTATTTATAGTATATCTTCTAATTAATGAAACAAGAAGAGTAAATCGCTTCCATTATAATGAAAGCGTTTGCTATCTGGGCTATATCGAAATTCATTAATCTTATTATTAGTATATGCAATAGTTAATGATACACACTTATTAAAAGTACATTTATCACATTATTATATTTTTCATTGAAGCAGAAATTTGATATAGTATTATTATTATAAATTATCACTAGCTATATTAACTATTATAATAGAAGAAAGACGTCGATAAAAGGAGAACGATTCAATGGAAAACCGCATCAACCATCAAAAAATGGATGGTTTACTGAAACAGCTGGAAGACGATTATATAAAATCTGTCAAGGAGAATGAGAGCTCTAATGTGGAAGCATTTATTGAAAGCTTCTTGTACGCTTCCTGGACATATAATGAACAGCATATGGAAGAAATCACAACCGTTTTGAGTCGCTATTCAAAAGAGGAGATACCTAAATCAACTATGAATGGTGCCTTCAGCGAAATGACCGATCAGCTCCGTCTCAAACTTCAGCAACTGGATAAAGAAAAAGAATACCCTCTACTTCACTCCGACCACGGATCTAACTTGATTGTTGCGTTGGTTGACGGTCTGATGGTTCAGTATTTTGTCGGTGTGTATGACATGGAACGCTTGAGAGAACTAACTCCATTTTTGAAAAAAGTCACACTAAATACCTTACGCTTGGAAGTCGAGTAGGAATGAATATATTTAATAATTTTAAATTCAGTAAAAAAAGAAAGCTAGGAGAAATTGATATCCTCCCAGCTTTCTTTTATCATCTAATTAATCTATTAACATATCGATTACCCTTTGTTTTTATTATAAATGTCTATTGCTACAGCAAACAAGAGAACTAGACCCTTGATCGCCATTTGCCAGTCTGTACCGACTCCCATTAATGACATTCCGTTATTCAATAATGCCATAACCAGTGCACCAACTAGTGCACCAACTACTGTACCAATACCACCGGAAGTAGATGCACCACCAATGTAACATGCTGCAATAGCATCTAGTTCAAATCCGCTACCCGCTTGGGCTGAAGCGGCGTTTAACCTTGCTGAAAAGACCATACCTGCTATAGCGGACATAACTCCCATTGAAGCAAATGTCCAAAACTTAACTCGTTTGGTATTTATTCCGGATAGTGTAGCTGCTTTTTCATTGCCACCAATCGCATATATATGTCGACCAATTGTAGTTCTATCTGTAATAAATTTAGCAGCCAATCCTAGTATTGATAATATTATTAATACATTTGGAATGCCCTCATAGTTACCAAATGTATAGAACATCCATAAAATAGCTAAGGAAAAGGCAGTTATTTTTAAAATGAATCTTGTGTTACTTTCTGTATTTGCACCAAATTTCAAGTCTTTCATCCTACTGCGAATAGACATAAAAACATATAGAGCTACAAAAATGAATCCTAATCCTAAAGTCAGCATAAAGGGATTATCAGTAAAAGCATCTGTTAAAAATCCACTACTCATTAACTGGAAAGCTCTCGGATATGAAGAAATCGTTTGACCATCTAGTATTACTATGGTCAATCCTCTAAACGTTAATAGTCCAGCTAATGTAGCAATAAATGCTGGAACATGAACGTAAGCTACCCAGAATCCATGCCAGGCACCAATAAGTAGTCCTACCAGCAGACATATAAAAATAGCCAGATATACGTTCATGTTATTTTCAATAATCAATACTGCACTTAAAGCACCTGTAAATGCTAAGACCGATCCCACAGACAAATCAATATCTCCCAGTAATACCAGCATCAGCATGCCAATTGTAAGAATGAAGATATAACTGTTTTGAAGAATAACATTGGTAATATTCATAGGTAATAGTAAAATACCATCAGTTAAAATTTGAAAAAGTATGATAATTAAAGCTAGGAATATATACATACTGTTATTAACCAAAAACTTCTTAGCTGAATTTCTAATTGAATTTTCTTCTTTATTTAATCCACTATTTTTTATTGCTTCTTGAGTTTGCATTATTTATGCCCCCTTTTTGTTTACACTCATTGTCATATATTCCATTAGTTTTTCCTGGTTCACGTCAGCCGTCTTGAATTCTCCAGTAATTGTTCCTTCATTCATTGTATAGACGCGGTCAGAAATCCCCATTAATTCTGGTAATTCTGATGATATGACAACAATTGCTTTTCCTTGATCAGCTAAGTCTTGAATAATTTTGTATATCTCATATTTTGCACCAACATCTATTCCACGAGTAGGTTCATCTAAAAACAGAATATCAGGTTCAGTAGCAATCCAGCGACTCAAGACAACTTTTTGCTGGTTCCCACCACTTAAACTATCCACTCGTTGAAAAACGTCAGTTGATTTTATATTTAGTTTCTTTTTATATTCACGACTTTTTTCTAACTCCCTGTTTTTATCTATAACCGTATTTTTGGAAACCTTCTCTAAACTTGCTATGGTAATATTGTTTAATATGTCTTGAATAAGTACTAAGCCATCACCTTTTCTATCTTCAGTGACATAGGCTAACCCATTTAGTATAGCCTCCCTGGGATTTTTAAGTTTAATGGGCTTACCATCTTTAATTAATTCACCTGATATATTCTTTCCATAGCTTTTTCCAAATATACTTTTTACCAGTTCTGTTCTACCCGCACCCATTAAACCAGCAAATCCTAAAATTTCACCATTATTAACCTTAAATGAAACATTATTTATAACAATTCGTTCAGTATCTATAGGATTGTGTACAGTCCAATTCTTAATTTCCAGAGCAACCTGACCTTCATTCGGTGTATGACTCGGGAATCGATTATCTAAGCTTCTTCCTACCATCCCTTTGATAATTCTATCTTCGCTTATTTCATTTTTTTCTTTAGAAAGAGTTTCAATTGTTTCACCATCTCTTAATATAGTAACGTTATCAGCAACTTCGATAACTTCATTTAATTTGTGAGAAATGATGATTGAAGTAACGCCTTCTTTTTTAAACTCTTTTAATAATTCTAATAAGTTCTCACTATCATTTTCGTTTAGCGAAGCGGTTGGTTCATCTAATATCAGCAGTTCTACTTTTTTTGAAAAGGCCTTTGCGATTTCGACTAATTGTTGTTTACCTACACCGATATCTTTAATTAAAGTAATAGGATTTTCTTTAAGCCCAACCGTTTTCAATAATTCTTTAACTGAGATAATTGTTATATTTTTATTCACTATCCCTTTCGTTGATTGTTCATTTCCAAGGAATATATTATCTGCTATAGACATATAAGGTACCAGAGCTAATTCCTGATGTATTATAACAATTCCTTTTTCTTCACTCTCTTTTATATTCTTAAACTTTGAAACATCACCTTTATACACTATATCTCCACTATACTCACCATACGGGTATACGCCACTCAAAACCTTCATAAGAGTTGATTTACCAGCTCCATTTTCTCCTACCAGAGCATGAATCTCTCCTTCATTAACTTTGAAATTGACATTGGACAGTGCTCTAACACCAGAAAACTCCTTGATGATATTTTTCATTTCTAGAATATAAGACATGACTACACTCCTTTCAAAATAATATAGGTTACCCAATCTAGAGAGAAAGGATAACCTACGATGAAGAATTATTCTACGTCTGAGCTATCTATATATCCGCTATCGATTAGAATTTCTTGGTAGTTTTCTGCATCAACTGCTATCGGATCTAGCAAATAGGTTGGGATAACTTTTTCATTATTATCAAATGATTCTGTATCATTTACTTCAGGTTCATCGCCATTAAGAATTGCATCTACAATTGCTGCTGCTGCTTTTGCAAGAGCACTAGTATCTTTAAATACAGTCATTGTTTGGTTACCTTCAATGATAGAATTGACTGAGGATACTTCAGCATCCTGACCAGTAATAATAGGCATCGGTCTAGATTCGCTACCATAGCCCATGCTTACTAATGAAGAAACTACACCTTGAGCAATAGCATCATTTTGAGCCAGGATAGCATCTACATCTTTATCTGTGTAATGACCTGTCAATAAATTATCCATTCGAGTTTGAGCATTTGAAGCACTCCAGGATTCAGTAGCTACAGAATTAAAATTAACTTGCCCACTTTGTACAATCAGTTGACCTTCATCCATATAAGGTTGCATCACATTCATTGCACCTTCAAAGAAGAATCGCGCGTTGTTATCATCAGGTGCTCCACCAAACAATTCAATGTTGAATGATTCATCAGTATTATCCAGATCCAGTGCATCAACGATATACTGTCCTTGGATTTCACCTACTGTAACTAAATCGAACGTTGTGTAATAGTCAAGATTTTCAGTGTTCATTATTAATCGATCATAAGCTATTACTGGAATATCTTGATTGGCTGCTAGATTTACTGGGTCAGATAATGTACTACCGTCAACTGGTGCGATAATTAAAGCATCTACTTTTTTTGTAATCATATTTTCAATTTGCTCAGATTGTGTTTGAGTTTCACCTTGAGCATATTGAATATCGACATTGTAACCAAGACCTTCTAACTCAGTGACCATATTGTTACCGTCTTTTTCCCATCTTTCAAGAGACTTATCCGGCATAGAGATACCAACTGTTTCATTTTCTGCGCCCGAACCACTTTCTGAACATGCAGCTGTAAGTAAACTAACAGAAACCAATCCTGCTATTGCAAATGCTTTTTTCATCAGACATTGCTCCTTCTTGTTTTATTTTGGTTTTAAATCATATATAGCGTTTTCATTTTATAATTAATAAGTAAACCAACTATACTTAATTATTGCTATACTCTTTTAAAACCCTTACATTTATGAAACTATTTAGTTTGTTTGTTTAATCAACTAACTAGTAAGTATACTCTAACATATCATTTCAATATTAGTCAAGCAAAATAAAAATGTTTATTTTCCCTAATCATGCTCAAGAAAAAAACATATCCAGAGGAACGTTTGAGAGAACTAACTCCCAACTTGAATTTTTTTATACTTCATGCATTGAAAAGCGAATCGATACAATTAGTCTGATTTTAAACAAACAAATACCAAGTATCCTGCATATAATATATCATGCAGGATACTTGGTATTTTATTCAATAGATTACTAATTTTAATCATCAAGTAGTTTTTAACAGTTTAACTGATCACTTTTTAAATTATTGAAAATTCAAAAATACTAGATAACACTAAAGTCTTAACAATTAGATTAATACGAACGATAATCCAAGGTTCTTACTGCTGAAAAATCAAAGTATCATTTTCAGTAATAGTAAATTCCCTAGTTTTAAAATCAGCTTTAAATATCGCAATCGACTCTTTATCTTTACTCTCTCTCGTTATAATAATCTCTGACTCTGAGGGAGTTTCGGTAATGATCGATCCTTCCAAGTCAAACGCTTTTGATACATTCCTGAACTCTAGCAGTTCTTTTAACTTTCTAACCACTGGTCTGCTCATTTCATCTTGTACTTCGTCTTTTGAATAGTAGTGACGATTGATATTTCTACCTTCTTTTGTACTTTCCAGCAGTTTTATATCATTTTCTCCAGCCAGTAAACCAACATAGTATACTTGCGGAATTCCCGGTGCGAAAATTTGGATTGCTCTGGCTAGCAGATAACTTTCATCTTCATTGCCTAAAGCGCTGAAATACGTGGTGTTGATTTGATATATATCTAAATTGTTATAACTCTCTGATGAATAAACTTTTTTCACGTTTGCCCCAACGTCATATAATTTATCTGATGTGTAACTTAGTTCTTCATCAGATAAAATGTCTTTCGCATCCACCACGCCTATTCCATCATGTGTATCGAGTGTCGTAAACTGTTTCATTGGGCTCTTAGCTAACCAAGATGCCAAGCGATTAGTTTTTCCGCTATATATCGAATAGAGAACTACCATAGGTAAAGCAAAATCATAGATGTAATAGTCATGATCAGCTATTTTCATTTGAATAGAATAATGTTCATGAATCTCCGGCAACACTTCTATCTGATATTTTGCCGCTTCGCTTTTTACTTCATCCAATAATTCCCAAATCTCTGGTTCGACAAAGAAACAATTGGTATTTAATTTTTTTATCGCATAGGCAAAGGCGTCCAACCGAATCAACGAACAGCCATGACTGGCCATATCTTTTATTGTATCTCTGATAAAATCTTTCGTGACCTCTTTCGTGACGTCTAAATCGATTTGTTCTTCCCCAAATGTATTCCAAACTTTCTCTTTGCTGCCATCGTTGAACTCTACTTCTTGAAAAGGAGCCACATCTTTGCGTTTATAAATCAGATCGATATCCTCTTGAGTAGGTCCTCCGTCTTTGAAAAAGTCACTGATTTCAATAAACATATCTTTGTAAATTGATGCATCATGCTTTTTTTTGTAATCTTGAAAGAATGTAGATTCTCTGGAAATATGATTTATCATAAAGTCAAACATCAGATAATATTTTTCTCCTAATTCCTCTACTGCTTGCCACGTTCCGAATTTAGGATCAACGACGGTGTAATCACTTGGAGCGAATCCGCGATCCCCTGTTGAAGGGAAAAACGGTAGTAGATGAATACCTCCTATAGCTTTAGAGTAATGTTCATCTAATATACCGGATAGCTCCTTGAAATCTTTTCCTAAACTGTCTGCGTAAGTGATCAGCATCACTTTGTTTTGTATCTTCATAAATTTTATTCCTCCTTATTATTTTATTTCTGCAACTGGAAACTTATTTGTTAGAATCGGTTTAATAATCTTTTCACGAATCAATTGTACCAAAGGACCAGTAAGAACTGCCAGCATTAAAGTCCCTATTCCCACCACAGCTCCAAAATTAAACCCTATTATTACTGCTAAAATATCAACAAACATACGGGCAACAAAAAATGGAATACGCTGGTTGCTTTTATCGATGATTAAAATTGCTAAAGCATCATAAGGAGCTATTCCAAGTTCAGCTTCCATGTACATTGAAATTCCAACACAGGCTAAGGCAGTAGCAAGTACTGTCACCGTTAAACGCAATAAAAATACAGGTTGAGCTGGCATTTCGTTCAATAAATAAAAGAAAACAATATCAGAAGTGTATCCAACCATTATCATATTCACAATAGTTCCTATGCCAATCGTTTCTCGTTTAAATAATAAAACGAGAATAAATAAAATGAAATTTATAAACATTTGGTAAACACCAAATGAGAGCCCTACTGCTGAACTAACGCCCAAGTTCATAGTAGTGTACGGATCTGTACCCAAAGCTCCATATCTTAAAAACGATATTGAAACTCCCAAAATGAATATCCCCAATAACATTAATAAAATCTTCGTGCTTTTATTCAACCTCTTACTTCCTTTCATTTTGAAAAAGTTAAATTACATCTTGCAGCCCTTCATTGAAATAGTAAGCATCTTTCCACGGAGACGTTCTTCCTACATATCATTAATATTAATAAATGTAACTTTTGATTTTATTATTAAAGGTGTTAATAAGATTTTGATTTCTTATTAACACCTTTTGAAATTCTACTATTTAATCATTAGTCACCTTGGATATTTTAATGATTTCACTCCTGAAATCTCCAATCGGGTGAGGTTCAGTGCTACCCTCCACTGGTACCACAGGGTCTATATAAATCCCTTTATTCATTAACTCGTCACCATAGTAACATGACTCTGATTTATTTACTTGGTAAAGAAATTCTGGTTGAAGGCCTTTGAATTTGACTCTTGCTGATAGAGTATTGGCACGATCCAGTATTTTGTAAAAATACATTAGAGCTTCATCTTTTGCTTGATTCACTATCATCCAGGATGTACTGTCTTTTGAATCAAACGGACTTATTATTCGGTAGAATGTTCCAAATTGTATCAACGAGCGATTCTCTTTATAAAAGTCTATCTGATTTCTCACTGTTTCTTTGTCATCATCATTCATTTGGGTTACATCCAGTTCATACCCGAGATTACCTGCCATCGCTACATCGCCTCTCATCTTAAGAGAGGTGATACGATTAACCTGATGATTAGGAACCGCTGACACATGGGATCCCATAGAGCTAATCGGCATGGTCATACTTGTTCCTGTTTGGATCTCCAATCTTGCTACAGCATCAGTATTGTCGGATGTCCACGTCTGAGGCATATAATGTAACATGCCTGGGTCATATCGTCCGCCCCCACCCGAACAGCTTTCCCATAAGATGTGAGGATACGTACTAGTTAAGTTTTCCAACATTTCATATAAGCCCAAGATGAATCTATGCGCTACTTCGCCATCTCGAATGGCTGGATTCTGCGATCCCAATTCACTCATATTACGATTATAATCCCATTTAATATAATCGATAGGCACGTCATCCAAAATCTGTTTCATTTGATTCAACACATGATCTCTGGCTTCTTTTTGACTGTAATCAATGACGAACTGGTCTCTTCCCTGTGACGGAGCACTGTCCTTGGCTTTGAGCACCCATTCTGGGTGATTTCGATATAAGTCACTATCTTCTGATATCATTTCCGGTTCAAACCAAAGCCCAAATTTGAGCCCTTTACTTTTTATTTTTTCTGCCAAAGCTTTCAAACCGTTCGGTAATTTAGCTTTGTATTCAAACCAATCTCCTAATGATGAAAGATCGTCGTCTCTCTTTCCAAACCACCCATCATCTAATACAAATAATTCAATACCCAAACTAGCTGCTTCTTCAGCCATATTTTCTATTTTATCTTCAGTAAAATCAAAGTAGGTCCCTTCCCAATTATTGATTAAAACGGGGCGTTCTTTATTTTGATGTTCACCCCTAATTAAGTTGTTTTGATAAAGTTGATGAAGGTCCTGAGACATCTTATTTAATCCTTGATCACTATATACCATGACTACTTCAGGAGCTTGAAAAATGTCTCCCTTATTCAATTTCCAGGAAAAGTGTTCAGGACTTATGCCCATTTGCATTCTCGTTTTTCGATATTCATCAACTTCTACATTGGCTACAAATTCTCCCGAATAAACAAAGTGCATCCCGTAAACTTCGCCACTGTGTTCAGTTGTGTCCGGATCAGTTAAGGCCATAAATGGTTGATAAGTATGACTAGTTGTCCCTCTTTTTGAATCTAGTTTGTGTACACCTCTAGAGAGTTTGTCTCTTTCAATTTCTCTTTCTCTACCCCAGGCACCTGGCAGCTGAACAAGGTCAAAATTTGAATGATCAAAATCTACAGAAGCACTCAATAGTTTTTCTATTTCAATTGCCTCAACATTATTATTGATTATCTCTGTGGAACGGGTGATGACGCCATAATTTTCAAATATCGTATAAAAGAGATGGACCTCTAGTTTTTTACTATTATCCACTAAAGTGATCTTCAGTGTTTTTGCTTCATTATCTCTACTAATATAAGTAGCAGGTAATCCATCTATACCTGGCTTACCTTCAATTATTTCAAAGGAATCATATTCTAAAGCTGTATTGAACGATCCGTCTTTATATCGAATACTCAGTGCTGATTCTCTATAATCACCATTATTATCTCCTGGAAATTCCTGTGGCAATGTCGTTAATGAAAACTCTCGACCTTTTATTTCATTAGGTATCACGCTAAAAGAACGGTCTGCATAGCGATAGTCTGATTTTGACTGATTATCTGAAACAGCTTTTCCCCAATAATTATGTGTTAAATACTTTCCTTGTTCTATTGAAAACTGATAACTAACAATGTCGTTTTTCATATGGAAACTTTTAGTTTTTTCATTGTAAAAAATATTCATTATTTACCTCCTGTAGATGCAATACCTTGAATGAATCGTTTTTGGAAGAATATATACAAAATGACCATAGGAATGATCGCCAGCACTGATCCAGCCATTAGTTCCGGATAGTTCGTAGCATATTGTCCCTGTAAACTGGCCAAACCAGCTGATAAAGTCATTTTATCTTGAGACATATTGACGATTAAAGGCCACATTAAATCCTTGTAGGCAAATAATGATGTGAATATAGCTAATGATATTAAACCAGACTTAGCTAATGGCAAATAGATCTTATAGAAAATCTGCCAGATATTCGCACCGTCAATTGTAGCTGCTTCCATTAATTCATCTGGCAATTTCATGAAAAATTGACGTAATAAAAATGTACCGAATGCTGAGACTACACCTGGGATTACTAGTGCGGAAACTGTGTTTAATAAACCTAAATTTTGAACAAGTAAATACTGTGGTGTCAGAAAAATCTGAGCTGGTATCATCATCTGTGTTAAAACGATCATGAAAAAGATGTTTTTCCCGGGAAATTCTAATTTTGCCACGGCAAAAGCAGCCATTGCACTGAATAAAGTTGATGAGATGATTCTGAAGAATATCATGAGACCTGTGTTAATGAAAAAACTTATGAATGGTAGGGCATTCCAAACCTCGGAATAATTCTGCCATCTAAAACTAGCTGGCAGGATTTGTGGTGGTAGTGATGTAGATTCAGCTACAGTTTTTCCAGAAGTCAATATCATCCAGACAAAAGGGAGAACCATACCAATAGCACCTAAAATCAATATAATGTGTATAAGTGTTTTAGTTTTTATATTTAAATTATTATGCATACTCATTTCCTCCTAATCATAGTTGACCCATTTTTTCTGACCGACTAATTGTATAGCTGTAATAATCATGATAATTATTACCAATACAATGATTATCGCTGATCCATACCCTTTGTCATTCAGTACGTAAGATTCATGGAAAAATACATACACGAGCGATTGGACCGATGCGAGAGCTGGGTTAGTGAGATCAAACATAACAAAAATGACATCAAAAACCTGTAACGCCGAAATGATACTTGTTACTAATACAAAGAAAAGTTGCGGCGTCAATAAAGGTAAAGTGATCTGGAAGAATTGTCTCACCTTACTGGCACCGTCCATAGTAGCTGCTTCATAATAATCTTTTGATATTTCTTGCAGTCCCGCTAATAGCAGTATCATGTTATATCCTATATTAGACCATACACCTACGATAATAACGGCCCACAGAACGAGATTCGGATCTGATAACCATTGAATATTTGCGTCAAATCCTAAACTACCGATCACTATATTTATCAGACCGTATTGAGAATTAAATAACCATCTCCATACCATCGCAACTGCTGCTGGAGCAGCTATCATTGGTAAAAAGTATAATGTTCTGTATACGCTCAAACCTTTTATTTTAGAGTTAAGTAAAACAGCTGCAAAAATAGATAGAACTATAGTGATGGGCACCTGTATCCCAGCGTATAGTAACGTATTACTAAGTGATTTCCAAAAAATCGTATCATTAAACATTTCAATATAATTATCTAAACCTATAAAAGTTGATTGACCAAAAGTACTGACGTTGTGAAAACTTAAATACACAGTTTGAAAAACCGGAAAAATATTCAGTACTAATAGGCCAATCAAAGTTGGTGTTATAAATAACCATCCCCAAAACATCATGTTCTTTTTTTTATTGAATTTAGCTTTTTTAATAGTTGTAGTCTTAACGCTTGAACTTTGAGCTTCCATAATATACCTCCCTATAAATATGGGCCCAGACAATTGTCTCAGGCCCATTTTCAGCAACAATTAAAAAGTCAGAGAATCTTATTACTTTTCACTTTCCAAAACTTTTTCGACTCCAGTTATTATGGTTTCAGAAACTTCTTCAACAGTGGCCTCTCCTTTAAAAACTGGGATCAACGCTTGATTTTCTGCATCTTCCCAACGAGCTGTAAATTTAGAGTAAGGCTTAATCACTGGATGCTCCATTTGATCTAGATAAATTTGTGTATTAAATTGAGGATAGGCATCTAGGAAGGAAACATCCGTCCCATTCAGTGCTGGAATTGCGCTTCCGTGTTCACCTTGAATAATCATAGCTTCTTCAGATGATAAATATTCTAAAAATTTACGAGCCTGTTCAGGATGATCTGTAAACGCTGATACTGAGTTAGCTAAACCGTTATAAATGACTGCGTCTTGAGTGCCTTTAGGCATTGGTGCTACATCAACATTTTCGTTCGTATATTCGTTTTCAGCTAATTGTGAAATCATCCAAGACCCGAAGAATCCCATTGCACCACGTCCAGATTGAAAGAATGTTAAATTGGTATTATCTGCAAATTGTCCCACTGTAGGTGATACGCCATGTTTGACGCTCAAATCAGCGTACCACTGTACAGCTTCTTTGGTCTCATCTTCTCTGAATCCAGAGGTGGTCTTATCTTCCGATAGTACGTGCCCACCATTTTGATAAATGAAGTTATGATAGCCTTCTTCCCTATTAAGAGGGGCTAGAACACCATATACATCATTATCTAGATCAGTAAGCGCTTCTGCATTTTCCAATAAATCATCCCAAGTCCATTCGGCATCCGGATAATCTAAGCCTGCTTCATCGAACAAGGCTTTGTTGTACCATAAACCAATATTGCCGTAATCTTTAGGTACACCTAACATTTGGCCGTCTTCAGTTGTATAAACTTGTACTAACTCTTCTGGAAATTCATCCATACTAAGCGTGTCACTTTCATTTGGCAAGTCAGAAACATCCATTAATATTTGGCCTTCTGAATAATTAGAAAATTCGTTGGAGTGCATCCAGAATAGATCGGGTAAGCTTTCTCCTTGAGCACCTGATTCGAGTTTAGTCCAATACTGATCCCATGGCGTTACTTCTACGTTTACTTTAATTCCAGGGTTTTCCTCTTCAAAAGCATCTGCAATTGCATTCATGCCAGCAGCTTGACCTTGATCCCAAATACTGTAAGTTAAGGTAGCATCTCCGTCAGAAGAACTTTCAGAATTACAAGCTGTCAAAATTAGAGCTGCTCCTAGTCCTACTGTTAACGATAATCTTTTCCAATTTCTGTTCATAGCAATTACCCCTTTTATAATTCTTTTAGTAAAATATTTACTTAAACAACACTCTTTGTAAACGCTTTACTATAGTACTATCATATCAGATTAACGGTCAAAACAATTGACTTTAATAGTGTCAAACCCTACGTTTTTTTAGTTTTAGTAAATATTTACTCTTCGCTTTTATAATGTTCTCTTACTTTTCTGTACTTACTGGGGGTCATCTTCATCTTACTTTTAAAGATTCTAGTGAAACTCAATGGATTACTATAACCTACCATTTCGCTTATATTCTGAATCGATTCTTGTGTCGTATCTAGTATTTCTCGGCTCTTTTGAAGTCTATAATCGATCAAGTAATCATTCATTGTTCTACCCGTTGTCCTTTTAAATAATTGAGATAAATAAGATGGGTTTAAAGCCATTTTTTCACTTATACTATATATAGAAAATTCTATTCTATGATAATTGTCTTGGATGATCTGAATGGCTTGATTAGTGTATTCTATATCTTTGTTAATAACATCTGATTTATGCTCAGTGTCATACAGGTCTCGTCCAATTGATAAGTTTGCTAAAAGTAAATATAAGTATCCTTGAAGAATGATTAAAGATTTATTGTCTGTGATGGGCGCTTTAATGATTTTATTCATCAATTTGATAGTGTCCTTTGCATTTTCAACACTTCCCACAGGTGTTTGTTTACTTAAACCAATACTTTTTAATAACATTTCGACGTTCTCTCCATGAAAACCAATCCAAGAATACTTCCATGGAAAATCTTCGTCAGCTTTATAATAGTTTGTTTCATTCGGGTATATAAGAAAGAACTGACCTTTTTTCAAGTTATAGGTAACTCCATTTGAAATAAAAATCCCTTTTCCTTCTTCGATTAAATGAATTAAATAATATTCCCTTCGTGCTGGACCATAATGATGACTGGGAACGCAAGCTTCTGTTCCTTTAGTTAAGTAATAAATATCATTAAACCGTTTATTTCTTTGGAAATAATCTTCTTCCATATCATCACTCCTCGTATTATTTACTCCACAATATGATTATACAGAAAATTTTAACATCTATTTGATGATTATTTGAATCCTTTTCAATGTAAAGGATTTCATTTTATGCCTTTTAATTAACTTCATACTATTTCATAAATAAATATGAATTTGTCCATTTATGAATTACAAAAAAGCAATACTCAAAAGAGCATTGCTTTTTTCGAAATTGATTCGATACGCTTCTTTAATACGGCGGCCGATCAGTATAATTTAAACCGGTTTTCCATTCAAGTGAAAATCTGCTTCGATCTCAAACATTAATCAAAACTATTTTTCATAATTAAAATCAGAAAACACCCAAAAAGATTCGGGTTCATCTTTTTGGGTGTTTTTATAAAATTATTTTTTTCTTGCTTGAGCGATCCAACCATACCTTCTACAAAGTATTTCTACAGAACGAAGATGAAGATAGCGATCATAACTGCCATGTTGTCAACGGTATAGCCTGCTCTCATTGTGGAGATGATCAAGTGTGTGGTTCCAAACTTAAGTGATACTGGTAACTCTCATTCGTCAGTTTATACTTATCCAACACCCCTGGTCCACAACTCGAAGAACCAATGCCATTCAGTTTGTAATCAACATTCAGTTCAAACGCATCTGCTTTTAAAAGTTCGTAGATATGTTTGGCTTCGTCCAGTTGTTCGGTACTGTAAGCTCTTAAACTGAAGTTCAACGCTTTTCCTTTGACAATGAGTCCCGTGCCGTCGCTGTGTGTGAAACTGACCCAATCGACATCGCTGCGGTTCCCATTTTCTTGAGGCATAATGTAAGGTGTTTCCAATTCATCACTCTTCATATCCCAGACGTCCTTGCGAGTAGCGAACTGAATATCCGGATACGATTCGCCAGGACCGTTGCCGTACCATGAGACATTTTCGAGCCATTTCGAGACGTTCATGCGAAGCCCGATTTTCGGTAAAGTCAGTGGGCCGTTGCCGAACTTTTCCCCATTGACGTCGATATCGATAACGCCGTTTGGTTTCACCGTATACTTAACGATCGACCTGAAACCCCAGCTTAAAACAGGCGGAGCCAACGTGCTTTTCACTTCAATAACGATGGTCTCGCCTTGCACATCAACTTTCACGTCTTCCGTTCTTTCCTGGAAGTGATCGACACCGTATTGTTTCCAAATATCACTGTTCGGACTGGTATTAAATTCATCGTGTCCGATGCTGTCGTTGTCCGTCATGGCTCGCCAGAAATTGTTCTCTGGTCCCTCTTCGATCAAGAGGTCTCCATTCACCATATACGTACTGATCTTGCCTTTGAAGGTATCAAAGACCAGTTCAAAGTGTCCGTTTTGAAGGATGAGTGTGTCTCCTTCTTCAAATAGTTCGATCGGTTCTTCTGTCGAAATAGCCTTTGGATAAGTCACTTCATTACCTAAAGTGAATTGATCCCAAGCTACTAAATGACCCCGGTCGCTCCATCTGCTTGCTGTTTCAGTTTGAAACTCGACCAGCAACTGAGATTCTTTTGTGATCTCTGTCAAGTCAACTGGTAAGTCGATTGTTTCTGATTCATGTGCTTTTACGCCACTCACGTCCAGCTCACCTTGCTTCACTATCTTTCCGTTCTGTTTAAGGACCCAACAGCCTTTGAGATGATTTAAAGCAACGAAATCATAGCGGTTCGTGATGGTAAGTCTGTTGCCACTTAGCTCTGTTTTCACCGGCTGAATGGCCCGTTTGTAATCAAGCAGTGCGGGCGAGGGTGTGCGGTCCGGGAAGATCAAGCCGTCAATGACAAAGTTACCGTCATGCGGGTGTTCACCGAAATCGCCACCATATGCATAGAATTCCTGACCGTTTTCATTCACGGATTTGATCCCGTGATCGATCCATTCCCAGACAAAACCGCCTTGCAGGCGCGGGTATTTATTGAACAAGTCGGTATACTCTTTGAAACCACCTGGCCCGTTACCCATCGCATGCGCATATTCGCATAAGACATGCGGTTGTTCGAGATGGGTCTGTTTGCCTAATTTTTCAAGCCGTTCCACGTCTGTATACATCGTAGAAAAGAAATCGGCACTCTGGTTCAATTGTTTCGGTTCATAATTCGATTCATCCAGGATACGAATGCTTTCGCCTTCATAATGAAGGAGACGGGTATCGTCTCGCCCTCTTGCCCACTCAGCCATGGCCAGATGATTCTGTCCAAAGCCCGATTCATTACCAAGCGACCAGATAATAACAGCCGGATGGTTCTTGTCCCGTTCGACCATGCGCGTGATGCGGTCGACATAATTTTGCTGCCAGTCTTTGTTGTCACTCAACTGGTCCGGATCATTGATCAATACAAACCCGTGTGTTTCCAGATCCGTTTCATCGATCACATAAAAACCGTACTCATCACACAAATCATAAAAACGCGGGTCACTTGGATAATGAGACGTTCTGATCGCGTTGATATTGTGCTGCTTCATCAGTTTAAGATCCTGTTCCATCACATCGACGGTGACATACCGGCCGTGTTCGGGATGAAACTCGTGCCGGTTCACGCCTTTAAATAAAATACGTTTTCCGTTCACTTGGATCAGACCATCTTTGAGTTCCACTTGCCTGAACCCGACACGCTGCGGTACCACTTCCAAAATGTCGTCATCGTTCTTGATCATCAGCTGTAAATGATACAGATATGGTTCTTCAGCTGACCATTTGTGTGGCTCTTCGATCATTTTGCTAATGTTTACTGTCTCTTTTTCAATCAAAACAGTTTCTTCAAAGACTTTATTTTGTTCATGGTCTAAAAGCTGGACCACCAAGTCTTTACCGATCGATGCTTTTGTAAATTCGACAGAAAGATTGAGTTCAGCATCTTTATACTCAGGATCAAAGAGTGTTTTGACGAAATAATCTTTGACCCCGGCGGCCTCTTTGGAAACGATATAGACATCTCTGAAAATGCCCGACAGCCACCACATGTCCTGGTCTTCCAGATAACTCTGCGCTGACCACTTGTAAACTTTAACTGCCACTGTATTTTTTCCTTCAACTAAAAATTCCGAAACATCAAACTCGGCTGCGATGCGGCTCCCGGTTGAATAACCGATATATTCGCCGTTCAGCCATAGATCGAATGCACTGTCGACACCTTCAAACCTTATCACTGAGCGTTCATTCAAGTCGGTTAAATAAAATTCTTTCCGGTATGTCCCTGTCGGATTATCTGACGGAATATGCGGTGGATCGACCGGAAACGGGTACTGTACATTTGTATAATGAGGTTTGCCAAATCCTTTCATCTCCCAGTGTGACGGAACATGAATTGATTCCCATGATTGATCATTGAATTCTTCCTCGAAAAAATCTTCGTCTACGTCGTTCGGATGCTTGCCGTAATGAAACTTCCAAACCCCGTTCAGTAATGTAAAACCGCTGGATAGTGTCCGGTCATATGTGAGTGCTCTTTCACTATCTTTGTAGGTAAAGAAGTACGCATGCTCGGGCTGACGGTTCACTTCCAGCACATCTTTTTTCAAATAGTTCATAGAAATGATGGTTCCCACCTTCCTTCAATAAGTGTTGATAATAATCGTTTTCTGATCCCTTTTATTTGTTGTTGTAATAATCATAATTAAAACCGCAGAAATATGCAAGCGTTTTTACGAAATGTTTACTAAAATTAGTAAAGCGTTATCTTTCGCAAAAAAAACACTTAGTGATAATTTTATTATCACTAAGTGTTTTTGATTTGTTGTTACTCCGATAACATGATTTCTAAAAGAAAGTTCTATCAAAAAGTTTCAATCAATAGTTAACACAAGCTTTTAATTATTTCACTTTTTATTAATCATCCAGTGAAATTTCTTTCAAATCAAAACCGAAATCGTTTAATTGAATAATACTAATCGGATAGTACTGATAGTCTCCAGAATGAATTACCTTCGATTGATCATCATTAATAGTTAATTGAAATTCTTTGCTTCCGGCAGTGAGTTCCATTCCACCTTCTTCATCTCGAGGTTCATAGTCTATTGAAAGTTTGTTATCACTAACTACTTGATGAGTTATATGAAAACTACCATACTCCCCCCATGCTGGCACAATGTCATGATACACACTATCTGTAATTACAAATACATGAAAAATATTAGAGTTAAAAGGAGCATCTTCAAACGCTGCATAGAAACCTTTGAAATCATCCTTTGTGATTTCCTTTGTTTTCTCTTCTTCAATAGTTGAGTCATTTATTTCTGATTCACTATCGGTTGAGTCGTTAGTTGCTGCTACCTCTTCATTGTTATTTTCTGTGTTATTGTCACTTTCACTGCTCTTTTCTGTATCGCTATCATTGACAATATTCTTTTCTTCATCAATTTGAGCTAGTAACCTCTCAGATTTCATAATAAACCCAGACGATCCATCCTCATATGTCGATATCTTTTTAATTTCTTGGATAGCTTCATCCATATTTTCATCTGTTAATAATTTTTGAGCATTTGAGTAATGTGTGGTTTGAGCTAATAGTGCCGCTGCTCTATCGTCTCCCTCTCGGAATGCTATTGCTTGCTCAAATTGCACTTCTGCTCTTGAGTAATCTTCTGCTATAATATAATCTAATCCAGTCTCGATTGCTTTATTGTAATCACTCGATGAATCCGCTGAGCAGCTAGATAAGATAGTTAATACTACTAATGCTCCAAGAGTATATTTTTTATTCAACATACTAAATCTCCTTTTTCTACTTAAATTTTAATGCTCAAAGACTGTATTATCCTCATAAACATCGTAAACTGCAAATGTTGCGTCTGCAGTACCTTCACCAGTGTTTGCTTCTTTCCATAGCGTGTAGGATCTTATCCCTGAATCGTTTATGCTCACTCTTAATCTTCCGTTATAATAGAAAGATTCATCTTCTGGTTCTGGTCCAACTACATTTTTAATTATTGCCAATGCATCATTATATGTAAAATTAGGATCTTCGTCGTAACCGTACCAAACTTGGTTACGGTATTCCTCTACACTCATTGACAATGAACCTGAGTCACTTGTTTGAGAAGCTTCTTCTTCAGCTTCAGCCTTAGCTTTCGCCTCATCATTTTTCTTTTGCTCTGCAGCTTTTGCTTCTTTTATAACTTGTTCCTCAGTTTCTAATTGAATACGTTCTTCTTCCGCTTTTAAATCGCTCGTCGCTATTTGATCAATCTTTTTATTTATAGCGATAGTCAACTCTTGACTATCTTTAAGAATATCAGAGTAATAAAGTTCATTAGATAGAATGTCATCAGCATTTAAACTCAATAAGTTATTTGCTTCTTCATAGTCTTCTTCTTCAAATAGTGATAATGCCTCCGTATAATTGCTTAAAAAAACGTTCCTATTTTCTTCTATCTCATCAATTAATATAAGCAGATTAGATGATCTGTGAGTAAGGCCTATCGATGAATTGTTCATGTCAGTAACTTCTGTAGCCAAAACTCTAGACTCTTCTATATCTCCAGCTTCTAAATATTCTATTGCTTCTTTAAACGATTGGATTTGTATATATAAATTATTAGCACGTTCGTCATCCGAATACTCATTTTTAACTAATTCAAAATAAACTTCTGCCTTATCGTAATCTTCTGCAATTAGTGAATCCAAACCATTTTGAATAGATTCAGAATAAGCACTGTCTGTTTGATTACCACAACCAGTGAATACTAACAGCGATCCAAAAACGAGTATGCTTTTAGTGATTATTTTTTTCATTTCCCTCCACCCTTCTCTTTGTCCCTCATATGATTATGCCTTAGGATATCAATTAATCCTCACCTTCATTCAGGAAATTCTGAAATTGTTATTTATTCTAGTTTTAGTATTTTCATCGTTATATCCTATTATATTATCTAAGAACAAAGACCAATACAGCAGCTCCATAGTAATCGTGATATTTATCGGGGATGCTATTACAATAGAAACGGCATTTATCCATCCAAGTATTCCAAAATTCTCCCCTCTATTTTTTGATTTTAAAATTGCTGCTATTATTAGTGGTAAGATAAAGATCGACAATTCATTTGTGAATAAAACCACATTAACAAGCGTTTTCATTATTATAACAATTTTTTCATTTATAAACCATATATTTTTAAACTAAGTTGTATTATTATATTTATTAACTGTTTACAAACAGAAAATAATTTTTGTCCCGGTATTGATTTCAACCAAATTACGCAGATTATTAAATAAATCCCCTTCTATTTAACGCAAAAGAGACATGATCCAGTTTATAGGGACCATGCCTCTTTTTTTTATAATGATGCGTCATGCAGAGATTTGAACATTCTTCACACTCAACACTCACTTCTTTAAAACTCTCTTAAAATTCATTTTTTAACCTTATTTATTCGAGCTTTAGTCGGTGCGTCATACTGTCTGTTCTACCATCAACAGTTTCTACACTTATAAGTAGTCTTTTGTTCCCTGTTGAAAAACCGTTGGTATCTAATTCGATAGTCTGATCCGATTCAAAAACAATCACTTCATCATTTAACTCTATGCTCACTTTGTCGATCACGCTATCATAATTTGACGCTAATTCGATGTCCAGCGTAAACTGACCGGATACGGCAGCATTAGTTTCAAGATTCGTAACATTAGCTGTGATAAGTTTTTGAGAAATGAATTTACCGTCTACATAATAGTTGGTTCCCTCTTCCACTATATCAGCACTTGTCGGTATTTCTGTTATCACGACAGCTGCATCCGATCAATTTCAATATCTGCGTTATCTGATACATCAGAAAAGATTCGTTCATTCGTTATCGAATTGTAAAGGTCGACGGGTTCATCTGATGTGACGACATACTCAACAACTTTTGCTTCATCAAAAGGATTATAAAGCAAGTAAGAAGGTAGCGTATGTTCATTAAAGAATTGAGTTGCCTGCAAGTTTAAGCGTAAAATGCTCTCAACATTTGTCTCTTCCACCAAAGCACCCAAGATCCCAATGTGAGCGCCACTATATAATGAAAAATCGGTTTCTGCCCAATCATAAACAGTCGGATCTTGCTGACCAAGCTGCTTTGGTTTTGAAATTATGGAAGTAGCTCGAGTCCCGCACCTAGTTGCTTTCATTAACGTCTTTTTCTTGGAAAGTGGTAAAATAAGGTTGAAAAATCCCAGCGAAAAAAACTTCCATGATTTACTCTTACGCCCTCTTTTCTACTTTTTTTGTCCCCTTTAAGCAATCCTAATTAATATTATATCCAACCAAGCATACTTACACGGTTTAAAGATAACCCACTCATTCTAAAATGCAGGAGGTGTAGCGGTAAACATAATTAAGTATTACTGGTGAATAGTTAGTCAACTCGTTTGTCAGGAGGTTTAATAAAATGAATGAAAAATTGAACAGCTCTAAACTCTTGAGGGTTTCTGTCATCATATTATTTTTAATTGGACTGTTTACTTTGGCAGGTAGTGTTTCTGCACAGAATCACATGTTTAACCGCCAAGCTAGACAAACGCTGGAACAAGGCACGACCTTAGATGGGCCGGGATTCTTTTCAGGCGACTTCGTTCGAATTGACGGAGATGTCGATGGCACGACATTTGTTGCGGGTGATCAGATACAGGTTAATGGCGATATCAATGGTTCTCTGTTCCTCGTTGGGGGAACAATTCAGATCAACGGTGAAATAAACGGTAACATATACGGTCTCGGTACCCGGATCCAAATGAGTGGCCAGAATGATGGAGAGCTTTTCTTCGCTGGAGAAACTGTCACCATCGACCAAAATGCCGAAGCCGGACGAGACGTGTTCATTGCCGGAATGGACGTGATGCTTGTAGGCGAAGTTCCGCGTCATCTATTCGCGGTCGGGGAACTGATTGCATTGAACGGCGCAATCGGTGGAGATGCTAATATCAACAGTGAAGCACTGACACTGGGTGATGCAGCTTCGATCGATGGGAATCTGAATTATGAAGGTCCCGAAGAAGCAGATATGTCTCCCAATGCCACAGTTGCCGGTCAAACCGAATATACGCAACGAAGCACCTGGGATAGGCAGTGGCGTGTCGACCGACAGGAAAGATGGCTGTTAAGATCACTGTATGCTTTATGGAGCGTCCTTAGTGCACTGGTCGTTTGGTTCCTGATCAAACTACTCAAACCTCTCTTTTGGATGGATACCGTCCTCCCCATCAGTACTAAACCGCTCATGACTATGGGCATAGGGTTATTAGCGCTCATCGTCACACCGTTTTTACTGATACTGCTGATGATCACCATCATCGGTATCCCAATGAGTGTGATACTGGCCATGCTGTACGGTATTGCTCTGTATATCTCAAGAATCATCGTGGCGCTGTATATCGGGGCTTCGATATTCAGATTGTTCGGCAGGCCGAATTTTGGTAACGAATTCCTGCTTGTGTTTTTAGGTCTGTTTATTCTGGAACTATTGATGCTGATCCCTTATGTGGGCTGGATCATCGGATTCTTCATTGTGATCACTGGTCTGGGTGCACTCATCCTTTCTGGTCGTCAAACAGATAGTGTGGAAAAAGTGATATACTGATATGTACACTTGACTAAATAATTATCATCAACAAAAAGCCTCATTTATAAAGACTGGATTTTGTTCCAGTCTTTATAAATGAGGCTTTTTGTTATTTATTTCCAATATCACTGTTTCTCTATCACATATAAATTATATCAATGAACTCTCACATGTACTATGTTTCTGAAAATAGACAGAATATCCAACAATTCATTTTTGTAAAAGAATACAGATAAAACCAGCGTTACTGCAGAAGACAGGGTTGTGACTTGAATGGCATAAATTATCCAACTACTGAAGTTTGTGACACTTATCTCTGGTAATACATTGACAATAATAGTCGTAATTAATGCACTGGCAGAAAAAACCAGTACTTTTTTGGCAAACGACCATAAACTTCGATACAATATATTTTTTGATAAGTAATGAACATATAGTAAAGTTCTATATAGCATAGCGGTTAGTGTGCCAACGGCCACTCCTATAAGTCCGAATTGAATCGAAAGTACTACGGATACACTGATATTAATAAGTGCTTCTGTATATGCAATACCTCGCGTTTGTCTATAGTGTCCTGCGGCCTTGATGATGGTGTTATAAGGTTTGCGTATAGAATAGATCACTTCAGCCAAGACAATAAGAATTGCAAATTCTGGTCTAATATAATTCACATCAGTAATGCCTGAAGTGTAAATTCGTATAAAAGGAAGAATCATAATGTTAGTTACAGTAAAAGTCACCGTGATGATCGCAAACATTCCATATTCATACATATTAAACTTTTCAATCATTAGTTCTTTCTCTTCATTAGCAATCACATTTCCAAAGGCTGCATCTACGCCATGAGAGAATAAATTAATGATATTCCGAACACTGGCAATAACAATATAATAAACCGCATAAACGGATACTACTCTCATATTAGTAAACAAAGTGAGTATTGCAATATCAGTGTTCATATGCAACATATATGCTATATGATGACCGAAACCGTCCCACCTTTGTTTGAGTGCTGTTTTATCTGGGTCAACTTCGCTGTCTAGATGATAATGACGTTTAACATACCACTTTAATAATAATGGACGAAAACTGTAAACACACATGGTGCTTAACATAACAATATGAATAGGTGCGCCAAAAATGATCAACAAAATCATAATTAAGGTACTACCCAACACTGTAAACATCTGGATAAAATTAGTTACATATTTCTGTTGATTAGCCTCTATTAGTATTTGATAGGATATTCCAAAATAAAACTTAAAAAAGGTACTCGAACCAATTATTATGATCAAAAAAAATGTAAATAAAAAATCGTACTCATCTTTTACCAAATAGGGATAAACTATTGCAAGAAATATGAGATATAAGACAAATATATAACCAATCGATTTAAAAAAATCTTGAGTCGCTTTAATTATAGCACTGACAGTCTCGTCTTCTCCATCTGCTAGCGGCTTATATAAAGCTGCTCGTATGACCCCGCCTAGTCCCGCTTCCATGATTATAATGTACCCAAGAAATTGAGTAATGGAAGCAATCAGCCCATTTAATTCTGAGCCGAAGTATTCCAACATTAATCTGGGTAAGGCGAATCCCGAGAGAATAGTTAATATGAGTAACAAAGTAGACGAGAGAATACTTTTAAAAGCCTGTTTAGTACGCAAGGTCTTCACCTCCAGTGTTTAACAAATTTTTTACAGATATTAATCTTCATCTCATAGTGATATGGCCTTTAACGCAGTGCTTCATTAATTATGAAACAATCCATATCTATTGTGCTTTTTACTTTGTTCTCGTTTATAAGGGAAAGGGTTGTGTCAAAATAAAAGTTAACTTCATGAAAAGTTTAAGAAGAATAAAGTGGATGTAACAAGAAGGAGAGCTGAAATGAAGTAGTATGTCTCTATAATAATAATCGAAATATGTCTCGATTGAATATTATGCTATTAAATAAAAATACAGTTAAATCAAAGTTAATCATGATTATATAATACAAAATTTATTTATGCAGGTAAAGAATATCAACTTAACCTAGTAATAGAACGTCCTTATTATAAGTTACCCCATCCCTCAATATAGAATCATGCATAATTGTTCAGTGATGGCCACTCTGCCGCCGAATTAAATGACTGATTCAACACTTTTTTGAATTTCCTTATCATCAAACCGGTACTCAATTTAATTCAGACTTTTTAAATATTTATAGTATCTTTTTAAATATTTATAAAGAAATAGTTTTTTGGATACCTTCACCACGAAATCATGTAAAGCATATTTACTATTCCTGATTGATCTCTTCAAATACTTTTTAAATTTATTTTTAACTGAGCTCATTTCATTTTTTTCAGTAGTGATGCTATCAATCAATTCAATATCAGTTTCATCTTTACTTTCGGCTCTGTTTCTTTTAAAAGTTTTTAAAACTCCCAGACTTGTAAATTTCAAATCATTATAATAAAAATATGTTTTGGGATTTAACAATAATTCTTCAACTGGCATTTCATAATACTTTAGATAGTCATGATGATTGTGGGTGAATTTATTTTCAATCATTTCAAATTGATCTGACGAGGTTATAAAATCAATATCCTCTGCATCTCTTAGACCATATAAAGCCAAAACACTACTTGAGTCAATTATAAATTGGTTGGAATTCAAGTCATGCTTAGTCAATAAACCCATAAATTCATCCAGCTTGTTTATAAATTCAACATATTTATTAGGGTTTCCATTGTTTAGAAAATGTATCGAGTTTTCATTTAGCAGCATATTAGCTATTCGAACAGTTTGTTCAGTATTATCTGTAATATGAATCGAGTGTTTGCCTACATTAAAAATATCTCTTATTTTTTTCTTTAATGTTACCACTTTATCGTAACTCTCGCATTCAAATATATAAACAGTAATAATTTCACTATTATCATAGCATTGATTTGATTTAGCTTTAGCTCCTTTGTAATGGTTATTAATATCTCCAACCCAAGCTTCTGAAGAATACACTTGTTTTATTAAGTGGTATAGACCATTATAATTCAATCCTATTTTTTTCTTATAGACAATTTTACCTGAATCTCTTACTAATTTATCTACATTGATTAATTGGGATTTCCCTTTTGCTCGGGGCCAGACACATGCACAGTATATCTCTTTTTTTAATTTAGAATATTCCAAGACAATATAATCAAGATATTCTTCGTTTAATAATCTTTCTTTAAAAAAATCGACATTATAGGATGAATAAATATTATTGAATCGAATAATAGGGACTTCCAAATTGAAATAAGCAGCTACTGCCACACGGTGTGCTCCGTCCAATATTGCATTATTACCTCCAACGGGAATAACAGATTTATGCTCATCAAAACCATTCTTCTTTATATCATCGATTAAAAAATCGAAAGTATCAAAATATTTTTTTATAGAATTTTTGTAAACATTTCCAGGCTCATTGTATGTTCCTAGAGTTAACGCTTCGATATGCGCTGTGTAAATTTCTTTAGGGAAAGTCAAATCATAACCCTTTTCTCTGAACTCAATATATTTTAATTTGGGAATTAAATCTAATCTCTCACTAACAATAAGATCCTTAGCCTTTATTTTCTCAATAGTATAATTCTGATTTAAATCAATTTCATTAACTCGGCAGAAGTATTCGGATAACAGTTCGTCCAATTTCATAAGTTCCACCCCCTAATTAATAAGTGTGAAAATCTACTCGCATAACCTTTACATTTGATTTAGACTAAAACCTACGTATATACCTTGAATTTAAAAAAGTCTCCCCTATATCAATCATCATAATTTCCCTACAATAATTGTCACTTTATAATCCATAATCAAGTTTTCTCTAATCTCTTTACTTCTCTTTACTTCTCTTTACTTCTCTTTACTTCTCTTTACTTCTCTTTACTTCTCTTTACTTCTCTTTACTTCTCTTTACTTCTCTTTACTTCTCTTTACTTCTCTTTACTTCTCTTTACTTCTCTTTACTTCTCTTTACTTCTCTTTACTTCTCTATCATCTGTTTTTCATAAGCGTATGTCCACTCTAAAAGCTTGATATCCTGTTTATTTTTACCGATAAAAGTGACCCCTACCGGTTCGCCGGTGGATCGTTTATGCCCAGGGATAGTGAGTGCCGGATAACCCGCGGCTGCATAAAGGACTGTGGCATAGTTACTGAGCGTTACTAGTATATCTACCGATTCAAAGGCCTGGTCCAGTGCATTGCGAGCTACCGTTTGATTTTGTCGAATGGTTTCTGTTTTCTCTCCTTCTGTATAATGCTCTTCCATCGACTGACGAATCAGTTCCTGGTTGTAGGGCGCAAAGTCGATTTCGTTTTGTTCATTAAAATCAAAAATCTTGTCCAACGTTAACCCACTATTTCCATACGATTCAAAGTATGACTGAGTCCCCATGTTGAATTCGTGCTTCAGGACATTGAGATAATCCACATTGAACGCTTCTTCATCCACTATAATCTTGGAAGTTAACGCGCCCGCGTTACTCAACTCTTCTTCTGCAAGAGATAAGATCTCCTCGTCTTCTTTTCGGTAAACAACTTTAATTACTTCATTGTCTATAATCCCTACTTTTACACCCGTCAAGCTCTCTCTGTCCCAGTGTGCCGTTTCTTCAATATCTGTCATCGCTTTGAAAAGGTAATAGGTATCTTTAACTGTTTTGGCTATCGGACCTGCTGTGTCATGTGTTTTGGAGATGGGGATGATTCCATCTTGTGACACTAAACCGAGTGTCGGTTTGAGTCCCACGACCCCATTTTGACTGGCTGGATATATAACGGAACCTGACGTTTCTGAACCGATCGTCACTGGTGAAAAACCGAGTGCCACAGCGACTGAACTGCCTGCGCTCGACCCACCGACATCGAATTCACCGTGTGCGTTTTTGGTCTGGCCACCGATGGCAGAATAGCCGTTGGAACTGTCCGTCGACATGAAGTTCGCCCACTCTGATAAATTCGTTTTCCCTAAGATCAGTGCTCCTTTGTTTTTTAAACGCTCTATGATTTCCGCATCCTGACTCGGCTGGAAATTTTGTAATACGGCAGCGCCGGCCGTCGTCGGTAAGTCTGTGGTGGCGATATTATCTTTCACTAAGACCGGTATTCCGTATATCAAGTCATGTGCGTCATCGTAGGTTAATGCTTCTGCCTGTTCAACTACTTCCTCGTTTAAAGAAATCACGGCATTGAATTCTTTGTGCTCCAAAACTTGGTTCCAGAAACACTTAACGATATCTGAATAGGTTGCTGCTCCCTCTCTTACCATACTTTGAAGCGTTTCGATGTCACTGGATACCACTTTTTTCATTATGTCGGCATCCACGTCAAACGGTTCATGATCCAAAGACACTTTCACTGAAGATTCTTTCGGCTTACGGTACTGCTTATCGATTTGTCCCTTTAAATATTGATCATTATTGAATCCCATGTTTTCTCCCCCAAGATCAGCTTCTTTATATCCCAGTTTAAACGTAATATTTTTATTCGCTTTCTCTGCGTCTTTAAACGTTTGAATCAACCGGTCGCCGTATGGCCCGAGCTGCTCAAGCATATCCGGTTTATTGATCAGCATGATCGAAAGTTCCTTGTCATACACACTCAAGGCATCGTATAGGCCATCCAGATTGTAACCGTAATAGCCTACAATATTTAGTTTCCGCTGCATATACTTATGTGCTGACTGTTTATCCGACATAAATGCTCCGTCTAATCTCACTAATCGCATCGCTTATTCCTCCCCATAAAGCTGCTGGAAACTGCCGTAATGATCATCGGTGTAGTAAATCAATCCGTCATTGGAATAAACGAGGCGTTCGGCTCCGCGGAATCCGCCTTCGTAATTCACGTCTGCTTCATAGTACTGGCGCCCCTCTTCTTCCGGAAGAATGCCTTCACGATTTCCGAAAGTGTCTCCACCGATCAGCATCTCCTCGGTCACTTCCCACAGATTGCCTTCACTGGGTTCCCATCCCAATTCGCGTGCTTCGGCTTTGGTCAAGTAATTATCCGGGAGCTCATCATACGAATAGATATACAATGCTACCTCATCAGGATTGCTGTAATAACCATCTGGATCCGGACGAGCTTCTTCTGATTCCTGATCAGCCGTTTCTTCCAACTCATCTCGATACTCTTCTAAATCTTCTTCGATCAAGTCATCCAGTATGGCTTCCAATGGACCGCAGGCAGACAGGACGAAAGTCGAGAGTATTGTTAAAAAGAGCAGCAGTCGTTTTTTCATAGTTTTTCTCCTTGTATTAGAAATTCAAACGTTTTTATGATCTCCCTTTATCGTATTAAATCTCGCACCAAATAACAACTATCTTACCCCAGTATGACGGTTTTTATAATACTGGGGTATCATTCGGCTATTTCGTCAGGCAACTGACAAAATATCTTCGGACTAATTTAGTGGGTTTTTGAATCGTTTTGCTTATATTGATAATAGCTACAAGACATGTTACTTAAATAACGCATAAACTCCTTACGATTAGCAACAACTCGTAAGGAGTTTCTCTATTCAAGTGGTTAGTTATCGCCAGTGAAAAATTCAGCGTTACCGTTTGAGACACGTTTTATTATAGAATCGAACTTATTGTAGTCTTCCTTACTTTTTTCAAAACAATAGGATCAACATACCTCAATAATTCATTTTTCGTAGGATAATATCTAGGTTTGCCTTTCTGCTTGACTATTAACTCCTCCAAGTCACCGAAAATCACCACTGCTTCACTGATAAAGTAGTTACCTTCAGCAAAGGCAAAGCGTTTCTCGACTTCTTCTGAAGGATTTCTCAACTGTTTTTCGACGTCTTCAACACTGATCGATTTTTCGTTCTGTGCATTGTAGGTTTCAACGATTTCATTTTTATGAACGGCCCCGTATAAATGAGTCAAAGCCACAATATATTGATTCAATAGATTCATGGTTATTAGCCCTCCTGTTTGTTTAAAAGATCAATAGTAAAATTCACTGTCTGTTAATTGGAAGAGTAACCAATTTCATCAGCCCTCTGACGAAATCTGCCTTCCGGATGAGAAGTTTATACTAAATCGGAACAAGTGAGATTAAAAATTTAACAAATCACCTACCGATTCACACGAAATCGACCGGTTTCTCTCCTTTCATTCGATCATACTAGCATTATATAAGCGCTACCAATTATACTGGTTCAAGTATACCCCTTCCAAGCCGGATTAGACGTATACTAACACTTAAAGCTTTAAGACTGTGTAAATAGTGTCTTTCCACAGATGAATTTTCTCTTCACGAATGACTATCTAGCTTTTTTCCTTGTATTTGAAAGCAACCATTTTTGACCGTTTTTTGTCACTCTTAACCGTCATTCGGAAATTTTGTCAGTATACTGACAAAATGAACCTCTTTTTAGTATGATCATCACTTTATCTTAAGAAGTTTTGGTATAGATTGCGGCTACTCCTGAAGATAATACTGTTATCTTAAGAAGTAACGCTATTTTTTGTGCCCACTTCTTAAGTTTCTCTCTAATCTTCAGAAGTTTCGACCCTTTCTGATAAAACTACTGAAGATTTCAATTAAAAAAGTGAGTTTCAGATTCTTTTGTATATATATTATATAGAGACAATTAAAAAAGGAGCGGATGTCTACATGATACTTAAAGAACGAACCAAATCGATAAATCATCTCTTGCTGGAATCTTTGAATTACCGAATGGATCTCTCATTCAACGAAAAAATTCTGTATGAGAATCAAATCAAGGGTCTTAAAGGAGAGCAACTATTTGATGACTGTATGAACGACTCACAATTAACGGGTCTGATTATAAATGATCTATTGATCAGTACCCGGGACACACATTTCCAGATCGATTCCTTGCTTATTACAGCCGACCGCATTTATCTATACGAAGTGAAAAACTATTCCGGCACTTACCATTATCGGGACGGCTCACTATTTTCAGGATCCGGTCATGCGTTACAGGATCCTTTGGCTCAGGCCGACCGGAAACGTGCTTATTTGTATAACTTGTTGCTGAATTTCGGTTATCAGACCGAAATCACCTCTTATGTGGTTTACATCAATCCCGATTTTTACATCTATTCGCTGCCGTCAACTCGATCCATTATCTTTGCAGGACAACTACCAAAGCATTTTAATGATTTGGTGAAACAGTTACCAAATGCTACTGATCGTATCGCTGCGTTGGGCGATAAACTGGTCAAACTGCATGATTACAATTTTCGTCCAGCTAATCTTCCTGAGTATACCTTCGACCAACTGCAAAAAGGTATCCTCTGTCCTGAATGCTTTTCATTTAGACACACTGCTTCGCGACAATTTCGTCTATGCTCTGATTGTGGGCACCAAGAAAAAATAGCTGAGGCCATCCACCGAAGTATAGGAGAATTCCGACTGTTGTTCCCAGCTGTCGACCTTACGAAGGATTTCATTTACGAGTGGTGCGGGCGTGACTGTTCCAAATCGAGAATACAAGTCGTTTTGAAGAGTAACTATCACACACATTTTGCTGGTCGAGGCACCTACTACAGTTGAATAGACATTACCTTCACTAATTAAG
Organism: Alkalibacterium sp. f15; assembly: GCF_049389645.1. Lineage (GTDB taxonomy): Bacteria > Bacillota > Bacilli > Lactobacillales > Carnobacteriaceae_A > Alkalibacterium. The sequence goes on along the minus strand of NZ_CP186540.1, from coordinate 2,185,853 downwards.
CGGTCATTTTTCGCCCGCGAAAAATTTCAACTTTAAAATCATGGTTTAGACGCTCTTATCTTAAGAAGTTTCCACTGTTACCTTAATAACTCCTTAAGATTACGGTTTATCTTAAGGAGTTTGGCGCTCTTTTGACTAGACTGGTGAAGATTCAGTGGGTATCTTCACTAGTTTCCACTTATAACACGGCAACTTCTTTAATTAAGCGGTCATTTTTCGCCCGCGAAAAATTTCAACTTTAAAATCATGGTTTAGACGCTCTTATCTTAAGAAGTTTCCACTGTTACCTCGATAACTCCTTAAGATTACGGTTTATCTTAAGGAGTTCGGCTCTCTTTTGACTAGACTAATGAAGATTCAGTGGGTATCTTCACTAGTTTCCACTTATAACACGGCAACTTCTTTAATTAAGCGGTCATTTTTCGCCCGCGAAAAATTTCAACTTTATAATGATGGTTTAGACGTCTTATCTTAAGAAGTTTCCACTGTTACCTCGATAACTCCTTAAGATTACGGTTTATCTTAAGGAGTTCGGCTCTCTTTTGATTAAACTAATGAAGATTCAGTGGGTATCTTCACTAGTTTCCACTTAAGACACATCAACTTCTTTAATTAAGTGGTCATTTTTCGCGGGCGAAAAATTTCAACTCAAAAAAACGTGACAGCTAATGATAGCTGTCACGTTTTTCATTATTTATTCTCATCTGCAGCGGCTCATGTACCAAGCGTCCCAACCGGCCATCTTGGGGTTATTGACTGTATCGATGTTCAGTTAATAGTGCCAGTATAAAAGCTAGTTACTGATCGCGTTATAATAGGCGCCCAGTATGCCGGCATCGTTATGGTACTTGCAGGTTTCGATCGGCACTCTGAACTCATGCCAGTCATTGAATAATATATCCATCGTTTCTCTCACGCGTGGTAAAAATGACGGGTGTGAACTGATGCCGCCACCGATGAGTATTTTTTCTGGATTGATCACGGTCACAACGTTGAATATGGACACACAAATATCCGCGATCCAACTTTTTACCAATGCCTCGGTTTCCGGATCATCTTTACTATTATCCAAAATTTCTTCTCCTGACACTTGCGCCTCTTTAGGCAGGTTCTTCAATTCCTTGAAGTTCATGATAAGCCACTTGACGGAGGCTAAACTGTTTACTTTTCTATCTATATCCGTCCGTGACATGATCCGCATCTGGCCGAATTCCCCCGCTTTGTATTGAAACCCGCGAACGAGTTGATTGTTGATATAAAAGGCGCCGCCAAAACCAGTCCCGACTGTGACTAAAAGAAACGACTGATTGTCCACGGCTCTGCCACTATTTTTTTCAGCAATAGCCGCGCAGTTCGCATCATTTTCGATATGGTAGTTATAGTCCTGCCCAATCGTTTCCGCAAACTGGTCTATGATATTACTGCCGTCAAGAAAATTCAAGGCGCCCGCTTTTTCCGCATAGCCGTTGTTCGGGTTGATATAGCCCGGAAAACTCAAGGTGATGTCCTTGAAATCATATGTTTCATCGTATTTTTTTGTGATAGAGTTTATTGCTTCAAGAAACTCTTTTTTGGTGGTCGATGTGGGGGTAACTCCTTTAGCAACGATCGCTCCTTCGTTTACGATCGCATGCTTGATGCTTGTCCCACCGACATCGATACTCAGAACATTCATCCACTGACCTCCATTTAAATTGTTTTAGTTGCTCAAGCCATTCTGTTCGATGACATTCTGGTACCATGCAAACGACTCTTTTTTTCTGCGCACGAGGGTACCGTTGCCCTGATTATCTTTATCGACATGGATGAAGCCGTAACGTTTTTCCATCTCACCAGAACCAAAACTGACGATATCGATGACTCCCCATGGTGTATAACCCATCAGTTCGACGCCGTCTTCATTGACAGCCTGGAACATCGCCTGGATATGCGCCTCCAAATAACTGACGCGGTAATCATCATGGATCTTGCCATCGTTTTCGACCGTATCATAGGCACCCATCCCGTTTTCAACGATAAACAAAGGCTTGTTGTAGCGCTGATACACGGTGTTCAGCGTGTAACGCAAACCATCCGGGTCGATCTGCCAGCCCCAGTCATTGGCTTTCACATGCGGATTAGACACCACTTTGGCATAAGGATAATCCCTGATCGGTGTTCCCTTGACACCGGACAGTGTCGTCACTGCGGTCGACATGTAGTAACTGAAGCCGATATAATCAACGGTACCTTCTTTAAGAATTTCTAGATCCTCTTGTGAGTAGTCGATATCATAACCTTTTTGCTCCCACAGTTTTAAAGCGTAGCTCGGGATCTCTCCGCGAACGTGCACATCACTATAGAAGAAGCGGCGTTCCATCATCTTGCTAGCCGCCAGCATATCTTCCGGGTGACATGAATATGGATAAACTGGGACATAAGCCATCATGCAGCCAATCTGAAAATTTGGATTGATCTCTTTCCCGATTTTGACCGCCTTGGCGCTGGCGATCAGCTCGTTCATACTCGCCTGGATCGTGACTTCTTCCTTGTCGTCCCCGTCTTCAAATAAGATCGCTGAATTCGTCCACGCATGCAGTTTTTCGAACGTGTCCATCTGATTATTGATTTCATTGAAGGTCATCCAATATTTCACTTTATCTTTATAGCGGCGCATGACCGTTTCCGCATACCAGGCAAAAAAGGTGATCAATTTTTTATTTCTGAAACCGCCGTAGTTTTCGTAAAGGGCATAAGGGATCTCAAAGTGTGACAGGGTAATGACTGGTTCGATGCCGTTTTTCAACAGTTCATCAAACAGGTCATCGTAAAACTGTAAGCCTGCTTCATTCGGTACCACGTCATCCCCATTGGGAAAAATCCTGGACCAGTTGATCGATGTCCGAAAGGCTTTCAACCCTAACTCCTTGAATAGCTGGATATCCTCTTTATACGTATGGTAAAAATCGATGGCTTCATGATTCGGATAGTATTGATCGCTTTTTACGCCTTTGGTGATTTCACGTGGCGTCCTCTGGTTGCCGGCCGTTAAGACATCGGCAGTCGATAGTCCTTTACCGTCGACGTCGTAAGCCCCTTCAATTTGATGAGCGGCAACGGCCCCGCCCCACAAAAAACCGTTGGGGAATTTGTCTGTTGCTTGATCCATATCTAGCACCTCTATATCCTGATTTTTTTTTAGCGTTACACTCAAATTCATTTGATTGACCTATACTTATTTCGCTTTGCCAATATACTAACAGAATACCATTTAGTGAAAGGGTAAACAATTCAAACCGGGATGATTTTTTATAAAAATACAACTGTGAGCTCGCTCCCATTATATCGACACAGACCGAAGTCTTTTGCAGTTTTCATTGAACAAGTAAAAGCTAATACCCTCTCATCCATGAAGAGAAGTTATTAGCTTTGTTACACATATTCGGATAGTGAATCTTTTTGCTCTCCGCATTGCCTAAGTTGATCTTGTAATTACTCTAGTAAGTATTTCCTTCAAGTTCCATTACTGAATATTGATTAGGCTAGGTTTATGCTAGCAAATACGGCACCTAAAATGTTGGAATTATTTTTAAATGCACAGGTATCGATTGCCAGTGGTTCAAATATACTGCCATAAATAGCGGATTCTTTTCTTAATGCTTTATATTGTTTGTTCAATTCATCGATCAAAACAGGCTGCTCACTGATCCCGCCACCGATCAATACCTTCTCTACGTCCAAAATCGCCTGCAGATTGACAATCAGATTCACGATTTTTTTAGCATAGTCAACAAACAAGGCCGTTACTGCTGCGTTATTTTTCTTGATCTCATCAAAGACTATTTCACCATCGTAAGGTTTTGATAAATTCAATACTTCGGAACAGTCTTCTATAAAGTTGACTGCCGACAACTCATAACCGACGATATTTTTTCTATCCAAGTCAAATAAGTTTTTAGTGATAAAGCTCAACTCGCCCGCTTGGAAGTTGGTTCCCTGATGGAGTTTTCCATCCAGAATGATCCCGCCGCCAACGCCCGTCCCCAGCGTTATGACTAAACCGTTTTTGATCCCTTTTAAATTGCCCAGCCATAATTCGCACAAAGCACCGGCTTTGCCATCATTGATGATCGTGCAGCTTTTGTTGTATTTTTCTTTGAAGTGTTTTTTAAAATTAAACTGATGCAGATACGGCAGAGACCCTCCAAAATAAACAACACCTTCTTCCGAATTGACTTTTCCCGGAAGACTAATTGCAACTGATTCGATTTCGTTACTGTCAAAAGAAGTATAGATCCTATCGATTTGATCTAAAAAACCAGCCAGATCTTCGGGTGTATCGACTTTATTTGTCTGGTCTATCGTCCCATCGGAATAAACTTTCGCAAATTTAATTTTTGTCCCACCAATATCAATGCCAAGATAACCATTCGTATCCATATTATCCCCCCAATTTAATTATTGTAGAAAGTAAATACATTGTAACCGCTATATCCATACCTATTATACTCTATATGGAAACTATGCGTAACCATCATTTCAGGATGTCTCTTTTTTTAAGAGGACATTTTGTCAGCAGACTGACAAAATACACCTTCTTGGAGAGCCGTTTGAGTTGATACAAAAGGAGTGAACACGAAATTCCGGCCTACTTGTTTCGATTAAGCAGTAATCGACATGAGTTATGCGAAATCTCACATTCACTTATCTCGATAAATATGTATTCGAAACAAGCGACTCCTCTTTCAGACTCAACCTGTTTCGATTAGACCAAAATCAATAAATCCCTTAAAAAGAGATATTCATCAACACCTAGTTAAAAGGTTTCGAGAAACTCTTTTTAAGTGGACTTTGTTGGTGCAACTTTTGTTATCATAATTAAACCCATATTAATAATGGTATTTTTAATGCTTGTTCCACCTATATAAAATGCTGAGAACGTTCACTTCTCCACATCTGTTCGAAAATAATAAATATCATCAAATAACTATAGTCATTGCAGCTTTAGCTTTGATGTCCATGGTAAAACTGTTACTATTGTTTAAATTGATTTCTGTCACTCTGTCTTCTTCAGAATCATTAAATAAAACAATGACGATAGAGTTATCCACATTTTTAAAAACAACATTTTTGATAACTGATTTTTGTGAAGAATGAATGCGCTTTGCTCCGATTTTAACAAATTTACTGAAATGAGCAAGTGCATAATAATCTAGAGTGAATTCAAATGATTTTTCTTTTTGATTGATTTTCACTAGACCTCTACAGGTGCTATTCCCAAACCCTGGTACAACAGGACCATTATTTTCATCAAGAGCCATATTCCATAATATAAATGATTTTGAATGATTTCTCATGACTTCTATCCCTGTCCTCATAACATTCGAAAATGCTGGTTCAAATTCTGGAATCCAATTTCCACCCGATCCTTCAGTAAAATGTACTTCCGAATGAGGATACGCATCTTTGACACGTGACTGACTGATTGTACGACCTCCGTACCAATGCCAGGCAATCCCATCAAAACTGTCTCTAGCGTAGTCTAAAATATCAAAGGCATAATCCACTCTATCCCAATTATGATCGTAACCAAATATTTTGGTGTCAAGCTTTTCCCTAACAAATGCTGGTTTCAAATAATCCTTTACAAATATGGCCTGTTCATCTGACAGCATTTTCATTCCAGGATAATTTGACGGTTCAAACAAAGGCTCATTCTGCGGCGTAACCGCATAGACATCAATGCCTTCTTGTCCGTAGGCCTTAATAAATCTCACAAAGTAATCTGCATAGATACTATAATACTCCTTGCGTAACTTTCCTTTAACCATTGTATATGTGTCCTTCATCCATCCGGGAGCACTCCAGGGTGACGCAATCAATTTGACATCAGGATTCAATTCCATTGCTTTTAGCGTTAATGGTATGATGCTTTCTTTGTCATGAGTAATTGAGAAGTCCTTTAATTCCAAATCTTTTTCTCGTTCTTTTTGATCATCATAGCTATAAATAAAACGTGCATAATCAGAAGAACCCATAGGATTTCTAAGCATAGTCAGGCCGATGCCTTTTTTTCTATCAAACAATTTTTCCATCACGTTTTTTTTATCTATTTCACTCAACTGTTTATCAATTAGAAAGGCTGAGGAATCTGTAAAAGACGCGCCAAAACCATCAATTTCTTGAAATTCTTCTGCTGTATTGACCTCTATGGTTTCACTTGGTGCATTTTTACTATCTATAAAATCAGTTTCTTCAAATAATCGTTGGGCACCTATACTTTCGAATACTTTAATCATATGTTATTTAAACTCCATTCATTTAACCATTTAGACTGTTTAAAAGGAATTTCCACGATTGTTCGCTGGACATATATTGGCATACTAAAAACAAATAGTATGTAGGGAAATATTAAAGATGGTAAAAATACCGGTATTGCCAAAGATACCAAAGGTAAAATAAAATAGATCACTATAAATCCTGTATACTTCAACGTTAAAGTTACGCTAAGAAATATAATTGATTTTAAAGAAACAGTATCATATTTTGATAGTAACGGATAAAACAATGAAGATACCAGCATTAACGCCCCCATTGTAACCAACAACATGAATTGTAGTGGTCGCAAAGCCTCAAATATATATATAATTCCCAATAAAATTAGTACGCATATTATTTGAAGAAAAAACAATGCAGTTGCTCTCTTTAAATGCTTTTTAAAATAGAATAAATATCTTTTTATAGTTAAATTTATTTTTCCATTATCTGTTTCATTTAAAATAGAGAATGCAGCCGTAATGCTAGCCCCTACAGTTATGATTGGAAGACTTGTCAAAATGATTAGAAGATTTAATATCAACAAATTGTACCCAAGAGTTAAAAACTTAAAAACTGTGCCATCCATATCAAAGATTTTTTGCATTACGACTCTCCTCTCTTTCGTTATCTTTTTTTCTTAAACTTTATTCAATACCTAGTCTTTCTCTATTTTCATTCATTTTTTCAGTTCTTACTTGTTCAATTGACTCCATATTGTTATCTTCTAAAAATTGCTTGTGATTCTCTAAAATTGTATTGAATTCGTCTTCTGAACCTGAACGAATTAAGCCAACTAAAGTTGTGACCCATTCTGCATCAATACTTGTCAATGTACGTGCTTCTGCGGATCCTGGTTCAGGATCAGTATTTTCTAAAATAAATTGAGGTTTTAATTTACCTTCTCCCCACTCTCTTGGTTGAATTAGTGCAGGAGTACGGTTACTTTCACTTGCTAAAGATTGATATTTATCATGACCAAAGAATATAAATTCTCCGATTCTGATTTCTTGTTTAAACGAATCAGCATCATTGTCTCTAAGTTCTTGGATTTCTGGCAACAACTCGATCTTGCCTTCATCATTATACTCGTATGTTTCACCCTCTATCCCATAAGTGGTAAGAAGTTGTCCTTCTTCTGACTGCAAGTATGTGAAAACTTGCATAGCTTTCGCTGGATCTGATGCTTCCTGACTAATATAATTAATCATCCATCCAGTAATTCCACTTTGATTTAATGTGGGTTCATTTCCGACTGTACTTTGTGGTCCATCGATTGCAATATATTGTGCATCTGGATTACTTGCCATAAAGGATTGTAAAAATCCGCTCATCTGAGCTGTCCCAGCTGACATGATTGTTGCATATTCACCAGAACCTATTTTTTCTTCGAAAGTTGTGCTGTCGTCGGCAAAACTATCATCACTTAGATTTCCATTGGTATGCGCTTCTCTTAACGCCCCAATCCACGTCAAGTAACTATCATCGAGGTTTCTATTGTAATAAGAACCGTCTTCATCTTCTATTGGCACTCCTAAGAAGTTTTGGAACGTTCCCCCAAGTGAACCTGCTCCATCTTCCATTGTATTAAAGCCAAATGGCGTAAGTTCAGGAAACTCTTCATTAATTTTACTTAAGTTTTCGTTAAATTCTTCCGGTGTTGAAAAACTTGGTTCCCCTATTTTTTCATAAACATCTTTTCTTATTAAGAATCCCGTATTTGCCGGAATTAATCCACTTTCATAATCATCTGAAGTGTTTGAATAAGAAGGATAGCCATAACTCTTTCCATTATCTAACTGGTACCAGTCTAGCGTCTCGTCAGAAGAGGCTTCATACCAATAAGGATCATACTGATCGGCTAAATCGTTTAAAGAATAGGCCCAGGTCTCTGCTTGTTGAGCTACTTGAGAATTGAAATCAAAAATTGTAACCATATCGGCCATTTCATCACCAGCAAACATAGTATTTAAATTAGTATCGTCTCCGGTAATGAAAGTAATGTCTACATTTAAATCTTCTTTGATTTTCTTCGTTACAACGTCATCACCAAAGCTATCATTCCACCAACTAGCATTAACATACCATGTTAACTCTGTCATTTCTTCTTTTGGATCTATTTTCCAAGCAGGAGTTGATTCATCAATTTCATAGCGTGCATCCACTTCAACTTCTGCTGCCGGTGTTCCTTCACTATCAGTTCCGCAAGCAGTAACGAGTAAGATACCTGTCCCTAAAGCTAATGATTTTAATAATTTACTTTTAAACATTTATTATTTCCTCTTTTCTTTTTTTTTAGTTTGTTTATACTACTCTTTGATAGCTCCGACCATCATACCCCCCATAAAATATTTCTGTAACCATGGATAAATGAGGAGTACTGGAATAGTAGTTACCACAATAGTTGCCAACTGTAATCCTCTAGTTGTAGATTGAGTTACTGTCGTTCCAATCTCTTGCATGCCTTGCGTTTGCGATCGAACAATCACTTCATAAAGCATCATCTGTAAAGGATACAATGCTCGGTCTCTTATATACAGATTTGCAGTCATAAAATCATTCCATTGGAATAAGCCGTTAAATAAAGCGATGGTTGCTAGTGCCGGCTTTGAAAGTGGCAGATAGAGTTGTACGAAAATCCGCCAATGTCCTGCTCCATCGATCATTGCTGATTCTTCGAGCGATCGAGGGACTCCTCTAAAGAAGTTCATAAGGATAATAACATCATAATAGCTCAATAACATTGGTATAATGTACACCCAGTAACTATTTATCAATCCCAAATTTCGAATAAGTAAATAGGTAGGAATCATTCCTCCACTGAAAAACATAGTCATTATCCCCATAGTGGAATATAGTTTTCTGCCTTTTAAATAACTTTTACTCATAGCATAAGCCATCACCGCACAGAATATAACGTGAGTAACAACGCCAATGAATGTTTTTGAAATTGAGATGAAAAAAGCGTTTACAATACTGTCGTCATTCAAGACTTGCCGATAATTTTGTAGAGACCATTCATTGGGCCAGAATATGAAATTCCCCCTCGACAAGGAATTACCTGAACTAAATGATCCAACCACAACATTCCATAGTGGAATTATTATTATGACACTAAACGCAAACAAAATGACAATGTTAAATAAATCAAAAATCCGTCCATCTTTATCATTTTTCATTACTTTTCTTTTCAACTTATATACCTCCTATAATATTGATGAATTATCGTTTAATTTTTTAGTCATCTTATTTGAAATCAGCAAAAGAATAACTGAAATAATAGACACGCCTAGACCAACAGCTGTTGCATAAGAAAAATCACCCTGTGCAATACCCATACGGAAAACATATGAGTTGATAACTTCTGCGTTTGTTCTGTTTTGAGGATTCATTAAGACTAATGTCTGATCTAGATTTGATCCAAATAACCCTGAAATATTCAACATTAAGTTTAGACTAATTATCCCTTTTAACATAGGAAGCGTAATGTGGGTAATTTGTTGTAGCCTAGATGCCCCATCTATCTCTGCGGCCTCGAAATGACTGGCTGGTATTTTTGCCATAGTGGCTAAATACAAAATAGTTCCCCATCCAGCCGACTTCCAGATATCTGACAATACCGCTATCCACCAATAAGCATCTGTATTTAATAAATAATTTTGAAATTGTATATTAAATCCTAATCCACTTAATATGGTATTCAATAACCCGTTTGTAGACAGCCAACTGATCAGCATCCCTCCCAGGACCACCCAAGAAAGGAAATGAGGCATATAAGATATCGTTTGAACGATTTTTTTAAACATCCCCTCTCTTAACTCATAAATCATAATTGCTAAAATAATCGGTATAACAAAGCCGATTCCAAGCTTCATAAAACTTATAGCTAATGTGTTTGTAACTGACTCCCAAAAAAATCTATCCTGGAGAATAATTCTGAAATTTTCCAGTCCCACCCATTCTGCTGTCTGCATAGTATCCATCACTGTATAATGACGGAAAGCAATGATTATTCCATACATAGGTATGAAGTTAAATATTATCATAAAAATAATACCCGGCCATATCATTGTCTGCAGTTCCCATTGCTTGAAAAAATCTATAAACCATTGCTTGACAGATTTTGATTTCTTAGTTGGTGCCACTTTATCTCTTTCATTAGCAATAACTGCTTCTCTCACTTTCATTTCACCTCTTTCTGATATTTATATGATTAAACCATTTTGCTCAATTACAGTCTGGTACCAGTAAAACGACTCTTTTTTCCTGCGCTCTAATGACCCATTCCCCTGATTATCTTTATCTACATAAATCAACCCATATCTTTTTTCCATCTCGCCCGATCCAAAGCTGACAATATCTATTATTCCCCATGGTGTATAGCCTATCAATTCTACTCCATCTTCATTAATAGCTTGATACATCTCTGATATGTGTTCTTCCAGATAATCTACTCTATAATCATCATAAATTTTCCCGTCTTTTTCGACTTTATCATATGCACCCATGCCGTTCTCAACTATAAATAATGGTTTGTTATACCTTTGATAAACTTGACTTAAGATATATCTCAACCCTTTTGGATCGATCTGCCATCCCCAGTCATTTGATTGCAAATGCGGATTGGAAATAGTCATAGCTTTAGGATAATCTCTGATCGAGTGTCCTCTTTTATCAGGTAAAGTCGTCACTGCACCAGACATATAATAACTCAGTCCAATATAATCAACGGTTCCTTGTTTCAAATCACTTAATTCATCTTGTGAATATTCTATATTAAACTCTTTCTTTTCCCACATTTTTAAAGCGTAACTTGGAATTTCTCCCCGCACATGAATGTCATTATAAAAGAACCGACGTTCCATCATTTTATTCGCAGATAACATGTCGTGAGGACTGCAAGAATAGGGATATATAGGCACGTAAGCCATCATGCAACCGATTTGGAAATCAGGATTTATTTCTTTACCGATTTTGATTGCTTTCGCACTTGCAATAAGTTCATTCATACTAGCTTGTATAGTTATTTCTTCTTTATTTTCTTCCTCTTCAAACAAAATAGCTGAGTTTGTCCAGACATGTAACTCATCAAAATTATCCATTTGATTATTGATCTCATTAAATGTCATCCAATACTTGACTTTATCTTTGTATCGACGCATGACCGTTTCAGCATAACGAACAAAAAAATCGATTAGTTTCTTGTTTTTAAATCCTCCATAGCTCACATATAAGTTATGTGGAATCTCAAAATGAGATAAGGTTATGACAGGTTCAATTCCATTTGCTAGCAGTTCGTCAAACAAGTCATCATAAAAGGCTAATCCTTCTTCATTAGGACTTGCGTCATCCCCATTTGGAAATATTCTAGACCAGTTGATCGAGGTTCTAAATGATTTGAGTCCCAACTCCTTGAACAATTTTATATCTTCTTTGTACCTGTTGTAGAAATCGATTGCTTCATGATTAGGATAGTAATGATCTTTCTCAATAGCTTTAGTGATTATCCTTGGTGTGGTCTGATTTCCCGCTGTTAATAAATCAGCTATAGATAAACCTTTACCTCCACTTTTATAACCTCCTTCTACTTGATGAGCAGATACCGCTCCCCCCCATAAAAAATCATCAGGGAATTTCTCTCCTTCGTTATACATATTTTTACACCTCAACATCCTTATCATTTTTTATGATTGTACTTCATAGATAAAGATTATACTAATTTCACAAGGATGAAAAGGGGTTGGGCACAGACTGACGTAGTCTCCTTTGACAAGAAATAAATACCAAGACTGGTACACCCTGTGCCAACAAAAAAAGCACAAAGATTCTATATAGAGAACCTTGTGCTTAAGATAATTATTTACTTATGCTATTAATATTCATCATCTAAATTTTTAACTTTATCAATGAGTTCCTCAATAAGAAAGACAGTTGGCAACTGCGACGTCATGTCATTGAAGTGGAATAAATGAATCATTTCCACACGATAAGCGAGAATGTAATCTGCCATGCTAGCTATGTTACTAGTCTTGTCAGATGTAATTGCAACAATCTTAAAATCGTCTAAGTTCTTATACCCATTGACCGCTTCAACTACCTCAACTGTGTTACCTGTAATTGAGAGCACGATAACGATATTATCTGCTGTGTTTTTTAATTTCTGATATAAAGGAAATGTAGGATCAGTTAACGAATGCGCATTAAAGCCTATAGTTGCAAGTCTTCTTGCAGCATAGTCACACATTGCGCCTGAGGATCCCATACCAAAAAACACAATGTTTTCAGCCTGAAGTATAAGTCTGGCTACTTGTTCCATAACTTCATATACATCATTCGAAAAATTATTGACCCCCAATATTTCCTGACGTTGACTGACTGTCTCAGGTTCGCTATTTGTTTCCTTGAAAGAATACTTAAATTCGTTATAACTGTCAAACCCGATTTTACGGATAAAACGCATAACTGAAGATGAAGACGTGTGAGATTCTTTAGCAATTTCTCTAACTCTCATGTAAGGTACCTTTTCTATGTTATTAGATATATATCCGTATATTGACTGATCTACATCCGTCAATTCATTAAAATCAATTTGATTAAAATAGGTCATATCTTATTCTCCTATACTTATTATAATATTAGAATAACATTCGGTCTATCTTTTAACAATGACTATAAAAAGATATGCTTTTGTAACAACTTGCTCAGGAGAACTTTCTTATCTAGTTCATTTTATTTTTTCATCAAAATTACTATTCCTAAAAAAATTACACTGTCAGAAGCTTGCCTTGTTTTCATTCCCACTTAGAACAATTCAGTGTTTTTGATGTCCTCTATGGTCTGCGTACCTGCTAACTGCATGATTCGTTTTAAATCTTTCTCAAAATAGTTGAATACAGAGGTGACGCCCTTCCATCCACCTAAGGCTAAGCCGTAAAGAACCGGTCTTCCGATGGCCACGATGTCTGCCCCACTGGCCAGCGCTTTGAAGACATGCTCACCACGTCTCACCCCACTGTCGAAAATAATCGGCACGCGTTTGGCAACCACTTCCGAAATTGACGCGAGTGTTTCGAACGATGCCGGTGCACCATCCAGCTGGCGTCCCCCATGATTCGATACCCATATCCCCGCCGCACCTGCCTCGATTGCTTTTAGTGCATCTTCGGGAGACTGTATCCCTTTAACCATCACTGGTAATTCTGAATACTCTGCAATAAATCGCACGTCCTCCACAGTAATTTTTTGTTTGGATTCCATGTATATAATATTTAACAACTGATCCTCCACACTCTTTCTCAAATGTCTGGAGACGATGGGCATGTCAAAAGGAAAAACGAAAGCATTGCGCTTATCTTTTTCTCTGTTCCCCATTGTCGTGGCATCTGCAGTCAGGATGATTGCGGACGCGCCGTCTGCCTTGGCTTCGTCGAGAATCGCTTTGTTGACTTCATTATCTTTACTCATATAAAGCTGGAACCATTTAGGTGTGTCGTTCACGACTTTGGCCGTTTCATCAAAGTCAGATCCGCTGTATGTGCTGATAGTGAGAATCGTCCCGTATTCGGAGACTCCTTTGGCTGTGCCGACTTCTTTACTTTGGTGTGCCAGTCCGTGCGCCGCGATTGGGGCCATGATGATCGGTGACGGAATGTCCTGACCGAATATACTCGTTTGCGTTTTTGGGTATTCCACATCCGCAAGCACACGCGGCAATATACGCTTGAGATTAAATGCGTCTATATTTTGTTTCAGCGTGTACTCATCGCCCGCGCCTCCTGCGATGTAGTCGAACCCACCCTTAGGAAGCAGTTCACCCGCCTGCTTTTCCAGGTCATATGTATTGACGATATCTAACTCTTTTATTTCTGAAGGTGCCTGGTAACCAAGTTTGTCAGTAGTCATAGGGAAAACTCCTTATATTTATAATTGGGATTCATTTTATGCTTCTCTATATGGTATTGAAATTGAGCTGAAATAACAACCCTACTCAGTCGAATGTTTTGTCAGAAAGCTGACAAAACACACCTTCTTGAAGAGCAGTTTGGGTTGAAACGGAAGAAGTAAGCACGAAATTGATGCCTACTTGTTTCGATTAAGTAGGCATCGGCATGAGTCATGCGAGAGTTCACCTCCACTTATCTCAATAAAGATATAATCGTTACAAGTGACGCGCTTTTCCCACTCAACTCTTTTCGATTAAACCAAAATAAATGATAAGCACTCTATTCTTTAACAATCCGAACAATATCTTTTTTTGATTGGAAATTTTGTCAGTTGACTGACAAAATATACCTCATTGATTTAAAAACGTAAGCAGTTGGTGCCAAAAACGTGTAAACTTCTGAAGATACTGTGGTTATATTCAGAAGTTGCTATTCTTTTAGACAAAACTTCTTAAGATTTACTCTGAATCTTAAGGAGTTTCGACTATTTCCGACTCCACTTAGTCCTTTTCAGTGCAAAAAAGTGCAAACCTAAGACCAGGTTTGCACTTTTCTTGTTTCTATTCGTTTCTAAAAACAAAAGCTTCATACGGTTTCAGTTTCAGATCAGTTAAATCATATTCTTTTTCATCGTAGTTCGAGATCAGTGCCTGGACATTTTTATCAGCGATTGAACGCGTCTGCTCAGTATCCGAAAGATTTGCAATCACTGTCCATTTTTCATTGCCCAGTTCTCTTTCATACGCAAAAATCTGTGGATCATCTGGAAGGAGCAGTTTGAAACTTCCTTTTACAAGAATCTCATGCTCTTTTCTCAGTTCAATTAATTTTTGATACGTGTAGAATACCGATGCTTTATCATCTAAAGCAGCCTCCACATTTATTGTTTCATAATTTTCGTTAAGTTTTTGCCAAGGTTCTCCCTTGGTGAAACCACCTTGTGTCTCGTCGTTCCAAGGAATAGGGCGTCTAGCATTATCTCTGCCCTTAGTATTTATAGATTTGAGAACATCATCCTTTGCATAACCACTTTCAATTCTCTCGTTGTACAAATTGATTGTTTCAATGTCATTTGCTTGTGAGATATCCGTGATCGGTGTATTGACCAGACCTATTTCTTCACCTTGAAAAATATATGGAGTCCCCTGCATATTGTGGAGCAGAATGGCAAAGGCCTTAGCACTTTCTACGCGGTATTCTTTGTCATTTCCCCATCTGGAAACCACTCTCGGTGTGTCATGATTATTCCAGAAAAGACTGTTCCAGCTGTTCTCACCGATTTGAGTTTGCCATTTCGAGAATGTTTGTTTCAATTCCACTAACTGTAAATCTTCAAGGTCCCATTTTGTTTTTCCAGGTTGTTCATCCAGCATGATATGCTCAAATTGGAAGATCATCGAAAGTTCATTGCGGTCTGGATCAGAATATAATGCGGCATTTTCAGGGGTGGCAGCCCAGGTTTCACCCACAGTCATCACATCATAGTGTCTGAACGTTGCTTCGTTCATTTCTTGAATATAGTCGTGAAGTTTCGGACCATTCACCACTATCTTCTCATCAGGTACTTTTCCGATATGATCGATGACATCCATACGAAAGCCCCCAATACCTTTATCGAGCCAAAAGTTGATCATTTCATAAATTTCCTTGCGCATCGTTGCGTTTTCCCAATTTAAATCGGGCTGTTTTCGGCTAAAGATGTGCAGGTAATACTGTCCGCTTTTTTCATCATATTCCCAAGCAGAGCCCCCGAATGAAGATACAAGATCGTTTGGTGGGCCGTCGTTCACTGGATCTCGCCACACGTAATAATCTCTATAAGGGTTATCTTTACCTTTTAATGCCTCCTGGAACCATTCATGTTCATCGGAAGTATGGTTTACAACCAAGTCCATTATCAGTCTGATGCCTCTTTTACGCGCTTCAGCAATCAACTCGTGCATATCTTCCATCGTACCGTAATCTGGATGTATCTTCTTGTAATCACTTATGTCGTAGCCATTGTCATCATTGGGCGATTTATATACCGGACTCAACCACAATGCATTGATACCTAATAATTTTAAATAGTCGAGCCGTTTTATTATTCCTTTAAGGTCTCCGATACCATCTCCGTTGGTATCTTGAAAACTTTTCGGGTAAACTTGATAGACTACTGCGTCTTTCCACCATTTCATACTAAAAACTCCCTATTGTATTTTACTTGAGTGCTCCCCGTGTCACACCGCTGATTACCCATTTTTGTGCAATGATATAAATGATTAGCATCGGTAACATCGCGAGTAAATATGAGGAAAATGCCAGCGTATAGTTGGTACTGAATTGTGATTCGAAAATATATTGCGTCAATGGAATTGTTGCTAAATGTCTTCGCCCACCTAAAATAACTAGTGGCAGCATGAAGTCGTTCCATGTCCCTAATGTTGTCAAGATTGCCACAGTAGCATTCATAGGTTTCATCAAAGGAAAAATAACTTGCCAAAATATCTTCCATTCAGAAGCGCCATCCATTACTGCTGCTTCTTCTAATTCAACTGGTATTGTTTTGACGAATCCCACGTATAAAAATGTGTTGAAAGCTAAATTCAATACGAGATAAAGCAATATCATACCGTAACGGTTATCGATGCCCCAAGATGAGGTTTGAGTAACCAGAGGTAGCATCAGGATCGAAAAAGGAACGAACATGGCACTGACGATATAGTAATATAAAATCTTGAATCCTTTTCTGTGCAAGTTTCTTGCGATAACGTACCCAACTAGCGAATGCACCAGGACCGTTGCGATAACAGTCGGAATCGTGATCACTAAACTGTTGGTCAGCGCACCCCAAAACCCAGTTAATTGAATAGCTTGAATAATGTTATCAAAACTCCACGTACTTGGCAGAGCCAATAAATTACCGGATAATTCCTGACGTGTTTTAAATGCCGTAACTATTGTAATGTAGAGTGGAAAGAGAATGAAAATTGAACTTATCATCAACATGATAGTTGCAGGCCAATTATAACGTTTCTTCATAATTAGTTTTCTCTCCTTTCAAGCACTCTGATTTGGAACAGAGAAATGACGGCGATGATAATAAAGAATAAGACCGCATTTGCAGACTGATAAGCAAATTCTCCACCTTGGAATCCTCCACGGTAAATCAACAGTGAGACCGATTCAGTCGAAGTTCCTGGTCCACCACCGGTCAAGGCTATGATCTGATCAAACACCATTAGAAAGTTTTTCATTGCTACAACCATATTGATTGTGAAGAAAGGCATTATTAAAGGTAGCGTAATGTTGAAAAACTTAGTGGTTGGTTTCGCCCCATCGATATCTGCTGCTTCATATAAATCAGGATCGATCGTAACCAAACCCGATAAATATAAGATGGTATTAAAAGCTGCGGATTGCCAAACGGCAACAACTACTATACCTATCCACGCTAAGTTGGGATTTCCTAACATATTGAATTGCAACCAGCTTATATCCAAAGAAGTACCGATTTGTGGTAACAGACGACTAAAGATAAAACTGAACACATACCCAATTATCAAAGTACCTAACATGTAGGGGACGAAATAAATAGCTCTCAACGTTTTATGATATTTTATCTTGGAATTTAACCCAAGTGCAATTAAAATACTTATGATATTAACTAAAATTGTAGACAATATAGAAAATGATAACGTGAATACGTACGCGCCTCTCACTCTCATGTCACTAAATATATTCAAGTAATTTCTGAATCCAACAAACTCCCAGTTGCCATATCCTTTAAAGTCAGTAAAACTATAAAATACACCTTGTAGAAGAGGCAGTGTATGAAATAAAAAGAAGACAGTCATTGCTGGAACCAACACAAACCATGCTAATTTGCTATTTTTTCTCTTCATTGGTTCTCCCCTTTTCTAAAAAATAAAGGGACATCAGATGACGTCCCTCATTCAATTATCTATTTATTACTGCGTCCCATTCACTGTCCATTGTTTGCAAGAATTGCTCTTTATTTTGTTCAATCAAGAATTCTTGAATCAAGTTTTCAGCGCCTAAACCAGCAGGATAGAAGTGATCTGGGAAACTAGTCAAACTACCTGTTTCAAACTTGCCTTGGATATCTTCAAACACCGGATTCTCTTGCATGACTCCTTCAATAGAAGAGAATGCAGCCTGTTCCTCGATATATTGAGCGGCAACTTCGTCTTGTAACATAAACTCAACGAAAGCTAAAGCTTCTTCCGGATGATCTGTTGATTCGCTCACCGTCAATAAGACATCCACACCAGAAACTAAATCGTTCTCGGCTTCGTCATTTGATGCTGGGAAGGCGAAAAACCCTAGTTCAATGTCTTCATTATTTCTTTCGATTTCAGGTATTGCCCAATTTCCCTGCATGTAAAAGAGTGCTTCTCCATTAGCAAAATTAGCGTTCCCGTCGTCATAACCTACTCCGAATATATCACCTTCGCCATATGCAAGCAGTTCTAAATATTTATCAGCGACTTCATCGTAATTTTCCTGGAAGGAGGCTTCTCCATTCGTTTTCATTTCTCCAAAGTTCTCAGGAGCTAGAACGCCACCCAAAGAATTCCAGGTTGGCAATGCTGTCCATGCTTCTTGTAAAGTGAACTGAATAGGAGCGATACCTTCCTCTTGAGCTTGATCTAATAACGAGATGAGTTCATCCCAAGTTTGTGGTACTTCCATACCATATTCATCAAAAAGTTCTTGGTTATATATCACGCCATTTGCATTGGTTGCATACGGAACGCCATAATCTTCCTCGATCTCTGAACCGACAAGACGACTCAGCATATCTTTATAAGCCGGTTGAATATTACTCATTGACTCTTCGTCAGTAAAATCATATAACACGCCTTCTTTGCCTAATTCACCGTATGTTGCATTCCCACCGATCGACATAATATCAGGCATGTCATTACGGGTCAATCGCGTTCTTAGAACTGTTTCCGCTTCTGGTGGAGATTCTAGTTGGATTTTGATATTTTCATGTTGCTCTTCGAATTGTTCTATCAATCGTTCATAAGTTTCCACGTTTTCAGCTTTATTCGAAAATAATTCCAATGTTACTACTTCTGAACTATCTCCTCCACCGTCCGAGTCATTAGCGCATGCTCCCAGAATTAACCCACTAGCCATTAATGAACCTAAAAGCACCTTTTTACTTTTCAACATTTTGTTTCCTCCTAATATTTTTTTTTTTTTACGTAAACGTTTAACCTATAATCAAAAAAATAAATTAATCAGCTAATCAATTTATTTTTTTCACACTTTGTCTTTCTTTAATTGAGTGAGGAAGTATGACCTCATTCTCAAATTTTTCTCCGTCAATATTCTTCAGCAATAATTTAACTGCCTCAGACCCCATTTTTCTCAATGGTTGAGCCAACGTTGTTAAGGCTGGATAAGCGATTTCAGCTATCATCGTATTGTCGAACCCCATGATTGATATTTGGTTAGGTATTTCTATATCCATCTGATGCGCCGCGGTGATAGCCCCACTCGCCATTTCATCACTGGCTGCAAATATCGCTGTCATATCAGGATTTGTATCAACCAATTCTCTAAATTTATTCTTACCGTCTTCAAAATTAAAATCATATCCGTATCGTATCAAGTTTTCTTCGATTGGTAAGTTAGCTTTTTTTAGCGCTGACTTATACCCTTCAAGTCTTGGAAACCCGGCTATAGGATCTTCAGGATTACCACTGATCATACCAATAGTATTGTGTCCGTTTCTTATTAAATATTCGGTGGCATCATATGCTGCATTAAAATCATTTACTTTCACATAAGGAATCGAACTATTGTCCGATTTAGTCGAAAGAAAAACAACGGGGATGTCTATTTTTTCAAAATATTTCAAATACTCGTCATTAACCACATCAGAAGTGAATATTATGCCATCTACTCTTTTTTCGTATAACATTCGTAGTGCTTTCATCATACGTTCTGGTTGAGAATAAGTGTAGCTTACAATGACATTGAAATTGTTTTTGTAAGTGACATCTTCTATACCATTTAAAAATTCGTAAGTCAGCATGCTTGAAATATTTGGAAAAACCACCCCAATTGTATTTGTTTTCTTTACAATCATGCTCCGAGCAATAGCGTTAGACTCATACCCAAGTTCATCAACTGCTTTTAACACTTCTATCTTTTTTTGTTCCGAGTACCCACCCAAGTTATTAAGCACTCTGGACACTGTTGCAATTGAGGTTTGTGCTTTTTCAGCTACATCTCTTATAGTGATCATCATATGCTCCTTCAAGTTGAGTAAACGTTTACGTAATTTAATATATCATATGTTGTAAGCGTTGACAAGTTATTTATTTTAATAATCATAAATTAATTTATACGGATCAAAACTATTTAAAAATAAGTATCTTTTCTCCCAATTTTTCGACTATTTAACAAATGAAAGGATAAGCTTAACAGTCGAATGTTTTGTCAGGCAACTGACAAAACACACCTTCTTGAAGAGCAGTTTATGCTTAATTAAAAGAAGTGAATGCAATAATGAAGTCCACTTTTCCCGATAAGAATGACCTTGATTGGAAATTTTGTCAGGCAGCTGACAAAATACACCTCTTTTTTTAAGATTTTTTCTTGATCTTCAGAAGTTTCGGTTTCTTTTTGAGAAACTACTGAAGATTACCTGTTATCTTAAGAAGTTAGGCTTATTTTCTCTCAAACTTCTGAAGTTTAGGCGTCAATCTTAAGGAGTTTTGGCTTTTTCCGTTTTCACTTGGAACTAGTTAAAATCCTAAAGATCAGAAATCAACTAACTGGAATCCGTGTTTTATAAGCAGTGATTTCATCTCGGAAATTTTGTCAGGCAGCTGACAAAATACACCTCTTTTTATAAGATCTTTTCTTAATCTTCAGTAGTTCTGGTTTCTTTTTGAGAAACTACTGAAGATTACCTGTTATCTTAAGTAGTTAGGCTTATATGCTCTCAAACTTCTGAAGTTTAGGCGTTAAACTTAAGGAGTTTTCCTAAATCCTTCCGCTACTTCTGAAGATACGCGCTTTATAACGAAAAAAAGCCTGCACCGATAAGATCCAGTGCAGACTATATAATAATATCATTAAATTCAAGCTCTATACTTACCGCAGTTCCTGTTCGTCGCTGGTCGGTCCGCCGATCTTCATTTCTCCGTCTTCAAAATACAGCCGGTCGATGGCTGGTCTTCTGTCACCGGTGGGATTTTCTGGATCGGTATGGACATGGTACACCGCGTAAAGTGTCTCGTCATCCAAGCCGACGGTCACACTGTTGTGGCCCGGACCGGAAATGCCGTTTTCCATATCTTTGGAAAGAATTGGATTCGATTCGCTTTTTTCAAACGGGCCCAGAGGGTTGTCTGAAACAGCGTACCCGACAGCATAATCTGAACTGGCGTAGAAATTGGCTGAGTACATTAAGTAATATAAATCATCATGTTTGACGACAAAAGGTCCCTCGTTCCACTGATATTCGCCATGAGGATTTTCCCAGGCCTGATCAGGTTCGAGCAGCAAATGTGGTTCACCGGTCACATTCAGTAAGTCATCTGTCATTTCCTGGACGTAGACGTGACTGACGTGATTCCCGTCAACGATGTTTTCATGGTTATCTTCCACGTAATACATGTAGGCTTTATCATCGTCGTCAATGAAGAAATGGCCGTCGATAAACGAGCCGGGTCGATCGATCAAGCCCACCGTTGCATCCATAAAGGGTCCTGTCGGTGAATCACTGGTCGCAATCGCCATTTTCAAACTGCCGTTGTAGGCTCTTGCGCTGTAGACCATATAAAATGTCCCGTTGTGTTCGATGACTTCGGGTGCCCAGAAATCATATTGGGCCCATTTTTCTTCGTGATCCCGGTGGTCGTAAGCCATGCCGACTTCTACCCATTCCACCATATCCGTCGATTCCCAGACCTTGAAGCCTGCGTGCGCAACAGAAGTGGCATACATGTAGTACGTATCTTCGACTTTCAGGACATAGGGGTCCCCGATGTCGCTCATTTCACCTACTGGATTTGTATAAGTTACTGATTCCTGCGTACTGTCCGTCTGCTCATTATTCATTTGAGTGCATCCTCCTAAAACTAATGAAAATAAAACCATACTTGAGAAAACAATTTTTTTCATAAGTCACCTCTCATTTTAGACGAGTCAACGAGTTTCTCAAAGGCCATAGCGACTCGATTTTTTTGTCTTAGCAATTTTCCATCAGCATTTGTCAACGTATACAGACCAAACGGCAGCAGTTCTTCTTCCACGGTTTTACCCGATGTCCTGTAACCCCAGTCCACTAAATCGAAAAAGGGGAACCAGGTGATGCCGATAACCTTGATATCAATTTCAATCAGGTCTTCACAGGTTTTTACGATTTCATGAAGCCAGGCAATACGTTTTTCCTCGCTTCCTCTGTAACTTGTTTCTGTGAGGAGGATGGGTCTCTGGTAACGGCGATAAGCTTCTGTGGCGATTTCTTTGAAGTCTTCACCCGTACCAGAAACGTTTGGATAGCTGACATTCCCTTTATTATCGCGACTGATTTCGTGTACGCTGAATTGCGGGTAATAGTTGAGCCCGATAATGTCCGGTTCGACATTATGTCGCTTGAACCAATCCAGTGTTTCCGGCGTCACACCCTGATTTAATAGGAATTCATAGAGCGGGTGGGCTTCATCCAATAGCCCCTGAACGAGTTCCCACATAACGAAGCGGTTCTCATTCCAAAGTTTGACTTCTTCGTTCAATCGTTTTTCATGCGTAAAGTACCGCTTGGTTGCATCCACGTGAACAAAAACGGCATCCGGAACAACTTCCTTGATGACTTTTTGCGTGAGAACGATCCCTTTGGACACCTGACACATGATCTGGTAATAGCCCGTCAAGCCTTCCAGATACGGCGGCCAGACTGCGTTAAGTCCGCAGAACTCAGCCGTGACATACGGTTCGTTCAGTGGCGTATAGTACTTGATAAAGTCGCCATATCTTTCGGCAAAGGCTCTGGCAAAACGGGCGACATATTGCGGGTAACGGCCATTGGCGAAAGCGTTCTGCATCCAGTGCGGCGTCCCGTAATGCACCAGATCGATGATCGGCGTGAGCGATGGGTTGTTTTTGAAATACGCCATCACCTCATCCACCCAATCCCAATTGAACTCGCCGGGTTTTTCTTCTATTTTATACCAGGGAATCCCGTAACGGATCATACTGGCACCGGTCTTGCGGACCAGGTCAAGATCGCTCTCCCACTGGTCGTAATGCTGCGTCAAATCGTATTCGTCCAGCTTGCGTTCGCCTCTTTCGATCTGCGTGACGAAGGTATTTTCTATTCCGACTGCCCATATAAATTCTTTATCGATCATACAGCCCTCCGTTACGATCCGTCGTTATCGTTGATCGCTTTGATTTCTTCCACAGCTACTTTGGGTTCTCGACCATACGTGAGCAGGCCGTTTATTTCTTGTTCGACATCGTAAAGCTGCGTGTAACAGTAGCCCGCTAGGATCTCGGATTCGCAGACGGCTTCCATGATCCGGGCATATTCTGAAACAAAGGCCTCGTCATTATCGACAGATGAATAGCCCCAGCCGTCCTGGTCATCTTTTTTATAACCGATGCCGCCGAATTCAGTCAGCAAGATGGGTTCTCCCTGATGGGTAAAACCGTTGGCATAGATCGAGCGGTCGGCTGAATCCGACGTTAATATCGCTTCTTGGGTCTTCAAGTCTTTTTTGAATCTCATGTACTTTTCTTTTTCATCCATTTCACCGTGTCCATAATGATGAATAGCACCGATGTCTGTGACCGTCATTTCCCAGCCATCATTTGAAATGACCGGTCGGGTGGTATCCAGTGCATGAATGAGGTGATACAGCGCCTGTGAGTAGTGCTGCTGCTGCTCGTCTCTGCCCACATCGTTGATCCCCCAGCTTTCATTGAACGGAACCCAGGCGACGATGGACGGGTGATTATAGTCTCTTTTTATGATCTCCAGCCATTCATTGGTGACCAACGGCACGGATGCTTCATCAAAGAAATGCGCCGAAGCGGACTCGCCCCAGACGAGGTAGCCCAGATGATCTGCCCAGTAAAGGAAACGGGGATCTTCCACTTTCTGATGTTTCCGGCAGCCGTTGAATCCCATCTCTTTGGAAATTTCGATATCGTACTTGAGTGCGGCATCATCCGGCGCCGTCATCAGTGATTCTGACCAGTACCCCTGATCCAAAACCAGTTTCTGATAGTAAGGCTTGTTGTTGAGAAACAACTGTCCTTTTTCGGTATGGATCTTTCTCATGCCAAAGTAGGCTTTTACTTCATCTAAAACAGCCTGCTGACTACGTAGTGTGATCTTGACGTCAAACAGATTCGGCGTTTCAGGTGTCCAGTGCCAGCCGTTGTGATGGTGTGAGGTTCTGAATATGTTTTTTTGATGCAGATCAAACGTCACCGAATGGGTCGAATCGGACACGTCAAAAGCGGCTTTGATGATTTGTTCGCCTTTATAAGTGATCACATAGTCGATTGCTGCACCGGACAAATCCTGACTGAAGACAGCTTTACAATTTATCTGTCCTTTATCGACTTCCGGATTGAAACGGAGAGTCTCGATATGTGTTTTATCCACACTTTCAAGCCATACCGTCTGCCAAATGCCCGTAGAATTTGTGTACCAAATGGAATGCGGCTGGTCTTCCCAGGTCTGCTTTCCGCGTGGGATGGTTTCTTCTCTTCTCGGATCAAAGACGCGCAGCGTGATCGTCGCTTTTTCATCAACAACAAAAGGTGTGATATTGAATGAAAAAGGCGTATGACCGCCCGTATGAGAGCCGACTTTATGCCCGTTGACAAAGACCTCACTGACGTAATCGACGGCCCCGAAATGCAGGATGATTTCTTTATCGTCGTAACTCTTTGGCATTGTAATGTTTTTCTTGTACCAGACTATTTCATGGTTTTCCTGACTGTTTATGCCGCTGGCCTTTGACTGATAGACATAAGGCACTTCTATGGTCTGATCCAGCAGGTCTTCTGTTTCGTACCATCCTTCTTTTATCCCTAGATCTTTATCGTCAAACGCAAATGACCACTCACCGTTCAAGTTCAGCCATTCATCTCTGACCAATTGAGGTCTAGGATATTCTGTTCTCTTCATAACGTCTCTCCTCATTAATTAGTTTGCACTTAGTTTGCGTAGCCTGTTTACAGTGACGCCACCAGTTTTTTTATTTGTCTCTTTATTTAATACCAGTCGAATTGACACCTTTGACAAAGTACTTGTTGGCATAAATAAAGATAAGTAACGCCGGTACTGTGGCTATGAGTGTGGAAGCCATCATCTTGCCGGGATTGACGAAGTTTGCTCCCTGGACCAGATTGGCTATCCCAACCGTAACGGTCCGCATTTCTGTCGAACTCGTGACCAGTAACGGCCAAAGGAAGTCATTGTAGATCATGATAAACGTGATGACCGACAGTGTGGCAATGACCGGTTTAATGGATGGAAAGACCACATGGCGCAAGATCTGCAATTGGTTCGCTCCGTCGATATAGGCGGCTTCCTCCAGGTCTCTGGGAAAATTACGTAAGAAACTGTAAATCAGAAAGACGCCCAGTGTCCCTGATGCATACGGTAAAATCAGCGGTGCAAAGGTATCGAGCAAGCCGACGTCCCTGAAATTGAAGTAACGCGGGAAGACGATAACGATACCCGGAACGGTCATGGAAGCAATTATGATCCCCATGAAAAGACGTTTGGCGGGCAAGTTGAGTCGGGCGATCGAATAGGCAGCCAGTGTGTTGGTAAATATAACTAGTGCCGTGCCAGCGATACTGATGAAGGCGGTATTGAACAACCATCTTAAAATAGGCGAATTCGCCGTATCGACGGTGAAGAGTTCGATATAATTTTCGAATGTCCACTTAGCGGGTAAAAGATTCGGACTACTGATTGATTCCGACAGTCCTTTGAATGATGTGAAAAACATCCAGAGTAATGGGAAAATAAATAGTAGTGAAAGCAGCGAGGCAATGATCACCAAGACGACTGTTTGCGTTTTTGACTGTTTCATTATGCTTTCCCATCCTTTCTAAAGCCTATCATGTATTGGATCAGTGTAATGATCACCATAATGACCCCCATGATGATGGCCATCGCAGAGCCCATGCCGAGATTGTTTTGACTGAATATCGTGTTTTGAATAAGCATGGTTAAACTCGTCGTGCTTCTCGCCGGTCCACCGACTGTGATCAGTAACGTCTGACCATATAAATTAAACGAAGCGATAATGGTGATGATGAGCACGAATGCAAACACGCCTTTTATAGACGGATACGTGACATACCAGAATCTCTTCCAGGCGTTGGCGCCGTCCAATGCAGCGGCTTCATACAAGTTGTCATCCACTTCGTCCAGTGCGTTGACAAACAGGATCATGTTGTAGCCGATCGTCCACCAGACAGTTGCGGCTAAGATGACCATCCAGGCATAAGGCTGTTCATTCAACCATCTGAATTGATTCATACCAAAGTTCTGAAGAACATTATTGACATAGCCGCCATTACCGGTAAAGAGCCATTTGAAAATAGCGGATACGGCCGTAACGGATACGGCATACGAAATGAAAAAAACAGTTCTGAAAAAGACTTTAAGTTTCCCCGGAATGTGTTTGATCAGTAGTGCCAGTAGTAAGGCGAACACAACCAAAGGAATAATACTAATGACCACAAAATAGATCGTATTGCCTAAGGCATTCATGAAAGAGTCATGAAACATGCTTCCGGGCTGTAGAATTTTCATATAGTTATCAAGCCCGACGAACCCGTTGTTCCCTCCGGAAACGGTCCAATTATGCAGACTGACATAGAGTCCGTAAAAGAACGGCACGATCCAAAACAGTACAAAGAAAAGCAGGAACGGTAAAAACATTAATGATGAGACTGTTTTTGATATTTTCAATTTATTCCCTCCTAAGAAAAAAAGTCTTTCAGTCAGTCTAAGACCTAACTGAAAGACTTATACTTGCACGTTATTCTGCGGGTGCTGCTTCAGCTATTTCCTGAGCGATGCCCGTTGCTGTTTCCAATTCTTCCATCAGATCTTCACGTGTAAAGGCTTCTTCTCTGACGATGCGACCAATCACGGTTTCATTCATATATCTCATCTGCTCGCCAAACTGATAAACGGCTGGAGCAGCAACGTAATCGTCAAACATCTGCTGGTTCTGGTATGGTAATGGATAATCATCGGAATTTTCTTCGATGTATTCCATCGTTGGTGTATGCAGCGGTGCCTGGCCTGAATCTGCCCACTGTGCCAAAGTTTCCGGTTGATACATAAATTCGAAGAAGGCGGATATTCCGTCCAGCATCTCCTGGTCTTCAACCATCGTCGACACACTCAAGACGTGTGAGTTACCATAGACTGCTACCTCATTGCCCAATTGCGGGATAGAACCGATACCTAAGTCCTCACCGTAGGCATCACTTACAGCCTGATAATACCAAGGACCGGTCAACGATACAGCAGTTTGCACGCCACTCGTGTCCCCTTCAGAATCCTGCATGAAGGCCTGGAATTCGCCGTCTAGACCCAAACCTGCCGGAGAAATATTATCTTCATAGATCATGTCATGTAAAATCCATAAAGCATCAACTAGCTCTTCCTGAGCAAAATCCAAGTACTTCCCGTCTTCTGACAATAAATCAACATTGTTTTGTGCAGCTAAAGTGAGTGTATAGAATTCCACCAAGCCTGAATCGGGAATTCCCATAGCGTAAAGGTTGTCTTCTTCATTCTGCAGTTCTTGTGCTAAAGCGACGAGTTCTTCATAGTTTGCCGGTGCTTCCTCTGTCAACGTTTTATTGTAGAAGGTAGTCAAGGGGTGGATGTCTAAAGGTACGCCGTAATTTCCGTCAGATAAGGAAACAAGGCCTTCAGCTGCCGGATGGAAATCGTCCATGCTCAGTCCAGCTGCTTCCATGATGCCATCGACCGATTGAATCAATTGATCCTGTTTATAGGTTTCCATGTTGACCCCATGCATCGCAACCAGTTCATATTCACCGGTTCTGAATTGCGTGTAGTGATCCGGTTCTTGGGATTCATTAACGAAGTATTCATCTTGTGAATCATTGAAATCATCCACGATTGCTTTCATGAATGCCCCATCACCACCAGTAAAGCCGTTCAGGTAGCGGATAACCGTTGCATCGGCTGCCTCTTCAGGAATTTCTTCCCCTTCGTCGCCATTATCCGATGCCGTATCCCCACACGCTGCCAATAACACCATCGATGACAACAGACCAGCTATTAATAGTTTTTTCATTTTTGTTTCCTCCTATCCATCTAAGTTAACTAACTGGTTAACTTATTGATGGTTTTTGTTTTCCTTTTATTGTTTACGGTTTCATAATATATCTTTAAAATAATCCTTGCAAGCCTTTTCTTTGTTTTGTATAATGGATTTACTAAAGAGTAAACCATAAGCATAAAAGGCCTGTCCAAACGTTATATTAATTAACTTATCGGTTAACTAAAGGAGAGAAAAAGATGGAAGTTCATACCACGACAGACTCATTAGCAATTTTTGAAGCACTGGCAAGTGATACCCGTCTGAAGATCGTCAATCTCTTGTCTGAAAAAGAACGCAACATAAAAGAACTGGCAGCCGAACTATATATGTCAAGCGCCATCGTCACCAGGCATATCAAACAGCTGGAAGAAGCGAATATCATCAAGACCAAACGGCTGCCCGGTAAAGCTGGGAGCCAGAAAATTTGTTCTTTGGCGATCGACCAGTTGTTCATCCGCTTCCCCCGAGTGCTGTACCCTGAATACGAACAGCACCGGACAGACATCAAAGTTGGACATTTTACCGATTTCAACGTTGAACCCACTTGCGGCCTGGCAACTAAAAACGACTATGTCGGAAACCTGGATGACCCCAAGCACTTTATGAACGCCGACCGGATGGACGCGGATATCCTGTGGTTCTCAAAAGGCTTTGTGGAATACAAATTCCCGAACCTGCTAACCCAAAACGAAAGACCAGAACTGCTCGAGATCAGTTTGGAGATTTCGTCCGAATTCCCTGTTTCCAATAACAACTGGCCGTCCGATATCTCTTTTTATATCAACGATGTCTGTGTGGGAACCTGGACCGTACCCGGCAACTTCTCGGATGTTAGAGGACGCCAGACACCAAACTGGTGGCCCAAAGACAACAGTCAGTACGGCTTGCTTAAGATCCTGCGAATCAACAATAAGGAAACCCTCATTGACGGCGAATCGATTTCAGAAGTGAACTTGTCCCAACTCGATTTTGACCAACCATTAATGAAACTAAAAATAGCCGTAGACGAAGACTCCAAACACGTCGGTGGACTGACATTGTTCGGCAAGAGCTTCGGCAACCACAATCAGGACATCCAAAGCACTGTTTACTATTCCACCCATGAATGATTGATTTAGTAGATAATGAAAACGCCCATGCCCTTCCCTATTAAATAAGGGAAAGCATGGGTGTTTTCATTTTTGAGTGACTTTGATCGGAAATTTTGTCAGGCAGCTGACAAAATACACCTCTTTTTATAAGATCTTTTCTTAATCTTCAGAAGTTTCGGTTTCTTTTTGAGAAACTCCTGAAGATTATCTGTTATCTTAAGCAGTTAGGCTTGTATGCTCTCAAACTTCTGAAGTTTAGGCGTCAATCTTAAGGAGTTTTGGCTTTTTCCGTTTTAACTTGGAACTAGTTAAAATCCTAAAGACCAGAAATTAACTAACTGGAATTCATGTTTTATTAGCAGTGCTTTTATCTCGGAAATTTTGTCAGGCAGCTGACAAAATACACCTTCTTTTATAAGATCTTTTGTTAATCTTCAGTAGTTTCTGTTTCTTTTTGAGAAACTCCTGAAGATTATCTGTTATCTTAAGAAGTTAGGCTTGTATGCTCTCAAACTTCTGAAGTTTAAGCGTTAATCTTAAGGAGTTTTGGCTTTTTCCGTTTTCACTTGGAACTAGTTAAAATCCTAAAGACCAGAAATCAACTAACTGGAATCGGTGTTTTATTAGCAGTGCTTTTATCTCGGAAATTTTGTCAGGCAACTGACAAAATACACCTCTTTTTATAAGATCTTTTCTTAATCTTCAGAATTTTCTGTTTCTTTTTGAGAAACTACTGAAGATTACCTGTTATCTTAAGAAGTTAGACTTATTTTCTCTCAAACTTCTTAAGTTTAGGCGTCAATCTTAAGAAGTTTTGGCTTTTTCCGTTTTCACTTGGAACTAGTTACAATCCTAAAGACCAGAAATTAACTAACCGGAATTCATGTTATATTAGCAGTTATTTTATCAGTAAATTGATAAATTAGTTTGAAAAGAAAAGACTTTTAGTATTGATCAATTCGATCGATACTAAAAGTCTTCTAAATGATCAGTATTCAATTTTTTTCATCTACGATTTCTTAGATATTTCATCAACCATTTAATTATCAATATCAACAAAAAAATACTCAAGACGGCTAGCAGAGTATAAATTGCCCAAATAATAAAATAGGCCGCAAAAGCAGCTATCATAGCAAAAAAAGAATAACAATCCTAAACATCCAAACATGTACTGTCCTCCATTCAACCCACATATTCAAATTTATAACGGTCTTTAAACAAGACTGGGTATATCTTCTTCTCTCAACACGAAGAAATCTTTGTCATCGCGATTTTCATCTACTGCGATTTCGCTTGCTTAAATTAATGACAGAAACGAATCATCCATCTGATTTTCACTTTGCGGAAGTAAACTAAGGTTCAAGTCAGCCTCTTCACGTGATTGCTTGAATTTCAAGTTTTCATTTTCATCTATATGTAAAATAAAAGAGTCACATTGTGACCCCTTCGTTTTGATTAAAAGTTTAAGAATCCTCTAAAGCCGTAATACACTAATATAGCTAAAACTATATACGCAATAACTATCTGATAATACCCATCTAATTTTTTTGTGCCTTTTGTCTGATTATTAAACAAGTAATAATTGTAGATATTTAGCTGGTTCAATAAAGCAACGAACATTACAAATATTCCGATGCCCTCGTTCAAACCAATAAGACCGGCCAATATAAATATAATGGACTGTGTGTTCATTAGTCCTCCATACTCGGTTACCACATCTGCAATAGTGCTTGAAGTATTCAGTAACCCTTTATTTATGACCAACAAAACTCCAACTACAATAGCCTGGAAGATTAAGAATTTGAACAAGGTCGCGAAATGGTCATAATTCACTACTGTCATTTGAACAGTCGCAAATATAATAATGCTGATCAACCCGTTGATCCAACTAGTTGTCTTGAATACCGATGCTGGACGCAATAATGTTTCTTTCAGGAATCGACCGTAATCACTAATGTATGTTTTTACCAAATCAACATCTAATGAAATGGTATTTGACTGCTTGGTTACAAGTGTCGATTCAGCATTGTTCGTTTCCTGAGTTACTTGGGGCCGAATTGTTTCCGAATCGCCTGTCGAGTTAAATGTCAAATGAAGATTGTCTACTTTAGCACCACATTCTTTACAAAATTTCGCGTTATCATTAAGATTGGCACTGCATGTTTTACACTTATTCATATTATTCCTCCTACCATCCTAATGATCCTAAATTGTCTATAGCTGTGATAATGGGTTCTATCTGCAGATAGATGATGATACTAAACAAAAGAAAGACGAGTATGTTGCTGATTAAAAGCGCATAGAACGTATTATTCGTACTCTTGTATGATTTTACATAAATATAATAATTCATAGCAATAAAACATAAAAGAAGTGTAAAACCTATGAATGATAGACCAAGAACCATTATGTTTTCGCTTTTTATCAGGTACGTTAAAATAGCAGCTATGCCCAACAAAATGATATTGGGTGTAAGTAGACCGCCAAATTCAGTAAACACTTGCGTTAGGGTAAGTTCCTTTTTCACTAAAATCTTTAGTATCATATATGCTGAAAAAACAAATACACCATATATCGTGACACTCATTAGAAAAAGATTAGGTAATAGTTGATTTACTTGATTCGTGAAGCCCCCACTCAGACCTAACAATGCCCCTAAGCCTGTTTGATTCATAGCGATACTTATGGCTCCAGTAATAATAGAATAAATAGCTAATACAGTTATAAGTGATAAGATACCAAAATGAATAAAGCCATTATTCGATTGTTTTTCATTTAATGCAACTGTTGGATACTTGGCTGTTCGCTTGAAGTAATCAATATATCCACTGTTTTGAATCGATCCCTTAGCTTGGGAAAAAGTTTTCCCTAACTTTTCTTTCACTACTTCTGCATTGATCTCTTGTATATGCGTTGCAGTTGTAGCACCATTAAATCTGTTGCCACACTTTGAGCAAAAGCTTGCTTCGTTTGGTAATTCGTTCCCGCAATTTGTACAATATTTCATATTTTCCTCCTTTATTCCTAATTGATTTAATCTACATCATAGTAAAATGTATCAAAAAGAATCAGTGCACCATAATTGTCTTCTCTAATAATTTCCATTTCGCTCAAATCAATATCCATTTGTTTTGCTAGAAACGCCGGCACCTCTCCAGAAATCGTCACCATATTCCCATTTTGTTTTTGTTGTAACCCTGCTAATTCTATGATTTCTTCCAAGTCATACCAATAATAGCCATCATATAATTCCGTTATCGGCATAGTTACTTCTAATTTTACGTTTTCACTTAGGTCAGCGTAATATCTATATCCATCATTGCTTTCTACTAGTCTAACTGTCGCCGAAATATCTAATTGATCATAATCATCAATGAATCTTAAGGTTGCATCCCCACTTCTTGAAATGCTTAATGTATTTGATCTGCTATTGTCAACCATCGTATCATCGGCCTCGTATGTCCCAGCAATGTCTATCCCACCAACAGTAAAATATGCAATAACTAACACAGTAATAACTAATAACCCACCCAGTACTCTTTTATCTTTCAATACCTGTTTATAATCTTGAAGATTAAACTTCGACTTACTCTCATTTTTTATTGAACTTTCCGGAAAAACTTTCTCATTAAAATCATAACCACAATCTATACAAAATATAGATTCTTTTGTCTGTTCTTTCCCACAATTGGGACAATATTTTTTCGCGTTTTCCATTATATACTCCTTTTACCTGATTTTTAGTTGTCTTCTCCGCCTTCTTCATAAAGTAATTCCTCATTACTGATATCAGTTATGAAAGCATCATAGTCTCTATAGGGATTGTTCGTAGGGACATATTCGATCGTCATATCTTTCTTGTAATGTCTTATTTTATTATTTCTGTATACGCGGTAATCAAAAGACGATACGTATGTCACTTCATAATGCACATCAAAAGTATACATGCCCGTTTGTTCATATTCCTTAAGTTCGACCTCAAAACTGACATCATCCATATCTTCGTTATCATAAATATCTTTTGCAAAAGCTAAAAATTGTTTGTGCTGTTCTTCATAGGCACTGCCATCTGGAGAAAATAATGTTGCATAGTACTCAACATCCGAATCATTATAGTAACGTGTGAGAGAAGATGCGGTGTTATACATTGTATAGATAACATCATTTAAATCATATTCATCAGCGACGACTAGATCATCGAAGTAATAAGTATCATCATAATCAGATAAATCAACTTTATCTGAACTGATAACATCGTCGCCAAATGATTTGGATACATGCAGTGTTTGACCCAGTTCCACTTGAATCGGCCCAAACTGACCTTCTCCATTTGTTAACGTACCGATTTCTTTGTCATCTACATAAACAGTCGCATCCGCTAAATCGCTGTATACATCAAAATAAGTGCCCTGAAGTATCAAATCGATATCTGTGATGAAATCCGAGTGGAGCAGTGACACGTTCTCAGTTCTTGTTAACGTACTATCATTAATGACTCCCTCAACATTGAAATCATAATCTCCAGGTGCTAAAGGCCCAATTTCTTTATAAAACTCATCACTATCTGAAGTCAAAAGTTCGACTTCATTACTTGAAATTTTAGCTCCTTTTGCATTGGTATAAACCGTTGCATAAACAGGTGTAATGACAAGCTCAAAATTATCATAAAAAAGGAAATGCGCTCCATTTTCTCTAATTTCTAGCATATCGTATGTATCGCTATATTGTAATTCACTCACCAAGCTATTCAGGTAGTTAGGGTTCTCCTCAAGATATGTAACAAAGGGTGCAATCGTTTCTGCATCAATTTCAAAATTAGGATCATCCGTTTTCAAAATACCAGCCAGAGCTTCTGGATCATTCGATGAGAGCACTTCGATTAAGTTCTCCTTCTGATTCTCTTGACTGAATACGTTCTCGCCTATTTTATAACCTGCGAAAGACATAACACCCAAACCGACTGCCATACCCAGTACGATCTTCTGCGTTTTTGTTAACACTACTTTGGTCGTCTGTTTAGGTGAGCTGCTGGCGGTCTTGTTCGGGTCAGATATATTTTCCACGGTCGTGCCACATTCTTCACAAAATTTGCTGCCTTCTTCTAGTTTTGATCCACATTCTTCACAAAAAAACATGTGATTCCTCCTTATTATTTTTAAGTCTTTCTTGTAAAACCACTGAAAATGCTAACTTATTTGCCACTCCTTTACACTGTATTTATATAGCCACTAACTGATACTGTTAAAAGGTGGACCTATTCATAATCGATACCACCCAGTAAACAGATCTTTAAATATATTATCGGTTTAAACACAATATTATTAAGTATATATATGAACAATCTTTTTGTTGGGGCTCAATAAATCTATGCCATAAGTAACCCCATCCTATGAGGTTTAGTATTCTCGTCGAACGTTTTTATTTCAAATAATCTATCTTTCCCTTACTTCGGTCACTACCTCATTAGGTCATCTCACTATAACTGACTATTCATTGCTGTCATATATTAATTCTTCGCTCCCAAACCCATCAATAAATAATTCTTCTTCATTTGCCCACGTATCCCGAATAGCTTCATCTGCAATTAACGAGACGTTATAGGTGAACGTTCGAATGCGGTTTTCTTTATCCAATGACCAATCATATTCAGTGATATAGTCAACTTCTAAATCAACTGTATATTCTTTCATTCCAACCTGATTAAAATTAGTAAGCGTCACATCATATGTCGTTCGATCAGCGTCTTCATTCTCACGCTGTCTCTCTGCATAATCGATGAAGAAAGGTCGCAATTCATCATACGCTACTCCTTGATAAAAATAGTTCCCAAAATCTTCAATCAATCCTTCTAAATCATAATTATCGTCTTGGGTCATTCCGCTCAAGGTATAATACATATCCCTCAATGCCATCTCAGCACTATCTATATTTAAAGATTCTTGAAATTTCAAATAGTAGTTTTCCTCATCGAAAGCAGACATAGTGATCGCACTGGTCTTCAATTCTCCAAATGATTCTTCTTTTCTTAATTCGAGCTGTGATTCGTTCAGGCTTCCAAAGGGTCCAAAATGCCCCGATCCATTTTGAAGCTGACCTATCTCTTTATCGTTAATGTACACAAATGGATCATCTAGATTACTTTCAACGGTAAAAGAAAAGCCTTGAATAGGCAGATCGATCAATACATTATCCTGAGAAGCAGTGACATAACTATTCTCTTCAGTCATGAGCTCATGACCATCTATTTTTGTCACCGCACTGAACACATACTCTCCTGGAATCAACGGACCATGTTCAAAAGAAAAATCTTCTTCATCAGAAACGACCACTTCTTCAGCGTTTATTGAAAACGTCACATTTTCCATATTGGTAGAAAGTGTAACAAAGGCAGGTAGCAGTTCCAATTCATATTTGTCGAAGAGATAAAAGTAAGACCCTTTTGGCACTAATTTTAAGGATTCATAGCTTCTTTCAGTAGCTAGCGCCTTTCTCAATTCAATTGCATCGACATCCGTTAAGTAAACATCTACATACGGTTTGATCGTATCCTCATCAATCTCCAATTCATCATGAGTTGATGTGAGGTTGGCAGCAATACTTTCGTAATCCTTTGAGTGTAATATTTTCACCATACGATCGACCTGATTTCTTACACTATAGTAATCCTGTCCGTACTGATACGAGAAGTAGCCTGCTACACTTAAAAAGATCACGAGTACCGAAGTAACGATCACTCCTTTTGGAAATGGTTTTTTAGACGAGCTTGCTCCTTTTTTTTCTGGATGTTTTGGTTCTTTAGTTATATGGGGATCTCCCTGTGAGCTATTAGTATCTTTGGGAACAACTGCTGCACCGCAGCCTTGACAAAATTTTTGTTCATACTCTAGTTTATGTCCACATTCTTCACAATAATTCATCCTACATCACCTTGTCTGTTTAGTAATAGGTTTCTTCCTTCATTTAAATCTGGTTTTGTCCCCAAGTTTAAAAATCCAGAGAGGTTCTCACTTTCTGAAAGTAAATACTATTTCTCTCGTTGTTCTATTATTATTTATGTAAATTAGAAAAGTTTTGATAAGGAAACTTTAGTCCGGTTTAAGTCATTGTGCTGAAAAGCTGCTGGTTCTATTTTACGATAAAATTTTGGAGGAATGACTATCCGAAAAATGAATACCTGCCTAAATCGATAATAATAAAGGCTCTAAAACAGCTGGTATTAGTGAGTTTTTTCTTACTAATTCAACTGTTATAGAACCTTTTTATAATAAAACACCTGACAACTAATTTAAATTTATCTGTAACGAATATCTTGTAGTGCTTCATGAATTTTAAATAAAACAATGATTATTTCACAATTCACTCTAACTAAAAGCGGCCCCATTATAATGACTACTAAACCTGCAAAAGCCATATCTCCTGCTACAATCATTAATAATCCCGCAAGTACGGAAATTACTAAACCTAAGAAAAAAATAATTTGAATTATTTTAGGTGTGATCATATTGTCAAACTTGAAAAAAGATTTGCTGTTTTGCTGAACTTCGTTTGATGTACTATTATCCATTTTCATCTCTCCTAATAATTTTTTTAATATCTTTGCATTAATAAAAACTTTCGTCAATCCAGTTAATTGATCGACGATCCATTCATTTAATTCTATCTTCTTACAACATACTTTTTTTAACCATGGTCAATTGTAAAGAAAATAACGCTTCACCCCTCATACCAATGATGAAATTATTTGAACGCAATACAATTTAGGCTCTACCGACAGACATTCGGATGTTTATTTATAGTAACAATTCACTAATTTCTTTAATGTGTGAATTTTATAAATCTCTTCTTGATCGACCTCTTCCCATATATCAATATAATATCATCTAATATATTTAGTAATATATTAACTATATTCATCGCTAATATTACTAATATGTCTATGAAGAGTCAATAAAAGAAACAAATATTATATATACTTTAAAGTCATTAATAGTCATTTTATAACTAAATTAACACTCTGGAAAGAATCTGATGAATGTGATATTATTAACAATTCACACAATGTTCACATTTAAAGAAGCTTCTTAACCATACTCCATAGATAAAGACCATCAACTATATTCTCTTCGAGTAATACTGAAAATCCGAACTTTTATGATTAAACCTGTAATAATCTCTGGCTTTTATCTCAACTTATCTAAAAACATATAAGACGTTTCTGTTTTAATGTCTCCTTGTCCTACCCACTTGTTAAGAGTAACAAGTGGCCCTAAAACAACAGAAAACGCCTTACGATTAGCGCTAATCGTAAGGCGTTTCTCCATTTAAGGGTTCATTTTTGTTTACTAAAAACACATTATTTAATATTCTGAACCGTTTCTTTTTCTACTATTTTCTCAAGATAAGTTAAAAAATCTTCTCTCAAGTCGTCTCTTCTCAGTGCGGTCTCGACCGTTGCTTCCAAGAAACCGAGTTTATCACCGACATCATAACGTTTCCCTTCAAAATCATAAGCGACCATATCTTCTTGTAAGGCCAGCTCTTTGAGGGCATCTGTTAATTGGATCTCTCCGCCTTTGCCCGGTTCGGTATCTTTGAGGATATCAAAGATTGCGGGATTGATGATGTATCGGCCTAAAATGGCTACATTTGACGGCGCTTCTTCCATCGCTGGTTTTTCGACCAAGCCGTTTACCGAGTAAACATTATCTGCCAGCTGTTTGCCGTCCACGATGCCGTATTTGCTGACATCTTCTTGTTTGACCGTTTGGACGCCTAAGACACTTGTCTCATAGTCATCATAACAGTTGATCATCTGTTTCAAACAAGGCGTGTCTTCAGTATAAACAATGTCATCACCCAGTAATACTGCGAAGGGTTCATCCCCTACGAAGGTTTTCGCACAATAAATCGCATGGCCCAGTCCCTTGGCTTCTTTCTGCCTTATGTAATGGATATCCACCATGTCGGATATACTATTGACCAGTTCCAGTAATTCAGTCTTGCCTTTCTTTTCGAGTTCCAGTTCCAGCTCCACAGAATGATCAAAGTGATCCTCGATCGCCCGTTTATTTTTACCGGTAATGATCAAAATTTCTTCAATACCACTGGCAATGGCCTCTTCCACAATGTATTGAATCGTCGGTTTGTCGACGACCGGCAGCATTTCCTTGGGCATCGCTTTTGTAGCAGGTAAAAAGCGCGTACCAAAACCAGCTGCTGGAATGACTGCTTTTCTTACTTTTGACATATATATTCTCCTCCATCTTTTATATTTATATTAACCTATATCTTGGTAATTAACCACATACAAAATAATTACCTTTAGTCAGTCGATCCATTAGTGAGTTTATTTTATGAAGTTTGTATGCTCGCAATTTAGTTATTCGCTCTAGCAGCCCGCTGTTCGGGCACTTATTACAATAAAAAATATATTATCTATAGAAGTGGAAACGAACTAACAGTTTATTTTTTTCGACTGATTATCAATCGTGACGAGTGGATTTAAAACACTATTCTATTCACAACGATACCCCCTAATCAACTAGAGTTCAAGCAAATTAACTCGCAGCTCCTGTCGATCAGCGCTGAAATGTTTTGGATTTCTTTTTAATTGGCTGTTATTTTTGTTAATTCTATAGGTCCTTCTAATCAAGAATAATAGCACTTAAATAGCCGTGTCCTTGTTCCGTATCTGCTTAATCGAAACGAGTCGAACCTCAAAACAAGCAAAACACCTGCCGATCAAAAAAAAATCGGCAGGTATTCTTTATTTTATGCAGTTATTTTTCGCCGGTCGGAAAATTTATTCTTAGTTTAAAGCACGTTTACGTATGCCGGGCTGGCGGTGATATAATAAACGTCGCCTTTGGAGTTTTTGACCTGGTATTGTTCACCGCGTCCCACTTTCAGCTTTTTAACGACTGTTGGAAAACCTTGGCCGAACGTCACGTGGCCAAAGACGTCTTTATCTGACCAGCTTGGCTTGTTGTAAAAACGGAGCTTTCCAGCGTGATGACTGACTAGGCGTTTTTTGCCGGAGTCCTTTTTCAGTGCGATAGATTTCAACACACTGACACCCGCTTCCGGCTGGCGGTACACATGTCCCGTCGCCAGACACAAGCCTTCGATCACGGCTTCTGCCGCCAGCTGAAACTGGGTGTTATCAGCGTAATGGTTGAAGTCCGTCGGGTGATCGATAAAGCCGTATTCCAGTATCACCGTTTCGGTCTTACCCGTCAGGCGGTGCATGTAGTAGTAATCCACCCCTTTTTTGATCTCCCGCTTAAATACGCGACGCTTGGGTAAGCCCGTCTTGGCAACGACCCGGTCCACCAGGTCAGTAGCCAGATCCGGTTTACCATGGACCGAATAAATGCCCTCCACGCCCCTGGCTTCACCATTAAAGGCATTCCAATGGTTGGATAGACAGAGGTCGTACTGATTTTTAATGCGCGCCACCCGCTGCACCGGCTCGAGCGTGTTGTCTTCACGTCGGGTGAGGGAGACATCAACGCCCAAAGCTTTCAAGCGGATATACTGATACAGACTCATTTTAAGATTCCAGTCCTTTTCGTCGACGCCAAAGCCGCGTGCACCACCGTCTTTCCCGCCGTGTCCTGGGTCGATGATTAATGTTTTTGTCATATGATTTCCTACTTTCTCTTGTTTATTTTTTCAGATCATTTTTGAAGTGGATCAATTTCTCGCCTATCTTGTGTTTCCACTGGTAGACCGTATTGCGTGACACCCCGTACTTTCTGGCAATATCCTGGACACTCAGTTCCAGCATGACGGCATCGATCAGATACGCCTGTTCCTGCTCAGTCAGACACACAAGCATCGACTGAAACAAACCCAAAAAAAGGACGTCGTCATCACTCGTGTAGCCCATCAATTGGTTCTCCAGTATACTGTCGTCCGGGAGCGCACTCTCACGCTCTCGCTGTTTGGCCGCTTTTCTCAGTTCGTCTAAAATCCCCCACCTGACACGCTGATAGGCAAACCCGGTGAACCGGTAATACGCTTCTTCCTCATTCAAGTCGTTCGGGTAATTCTCATATGCTTCCACCAGCTTCAGCCGCCCGACTTGCAGGTAATCCTCATAGTCCGGGTGATTGTAACTCACGTGGCATGCTTTCAGAACCCCATAGACCAGTGAATCATGGATGAAGAAAAAGTCACTGGCCACCTCTTCTGTTAACTGTCTTATCATGTTGTCCTCTTGTCCGAAGATCTTCTTTGAAATTTATACAAGGCCTTGTATGATCCTACTTTATTCCTTTACCCCTTCTCATTCAAAGGACCGTAACGGCAAAAAAATAGACCGATCAGTGCACTTTCTGTCTGTACGGACAGAAAGCATGACTGATCGGATATTAACACTTAAAACTTTTAACGGATTCTAATAAAAGAAGATGACTTCTCTTTCAAAAAATAAAAAGAGAGTAAAAATGTCACATCAAAATACAATTTCTCCACCTTCATTAATTAAAAATAAAATTTTTCTCATCTTGTGAAAAAAGTATAAATCTATACAAAAAAATGATATATTTTAAAAGTAACCGTTTTCAAAATAATTCAACTTGGAGGAATGTTTTATTGGACTTCGAAACAAAGCAACAGACAACCTATCTTGAGCAACTCACAGCACTCGTGACCGATAGCCATGGCACACAATTTCCAGATTATTCATTGGTCCCTTCACCGTCTTCACCTCACTTATTATGTCTGTCACCGGAGACGATGCTGGACCATTTAGACCTGGCCATTGAGCAGAAACATTTACTTATAGACAACGAAACGTTTTATGTGTATGACTTATCAAAGGAAAAAAGCACCCCTTATAACACCCTCGTTTTTCAGTTGAACGGGTCACCTTTAAAGACGCTCGAAACCACAACGAAAGTCATGGACCGATACTTCGACTACATAAACGTGGACTACCGCTGGGTCAGGCAATTCGGACATGCGCTGAACGTTAAAAAGTGCTGCCCTTTCGTGCTGGGTTCCCATTACTTGACACCAGACAGCGGGGCCATTAGAAAACACGCTAACTGGATCGCCTTTCATCATGTCCTGGACTTTTACCCACATGGTAACAGGACTTTTTTCAACATCGCAGGACATCACCAGCTCGTTTCAAAACGTTCCTATAAACATATGCTGCATCTCGCACACCAGACACGTTTATTGGCTGAGTCTCAAGACAAGATAACCAGGGAATGGCTGACACTCCTAGCCAACCAAGCGGGCACCTACAGTCAAAACAACATCATCAACCGGCTGTCCACGCCCTCTGTCTTCACTCAGCCCAGTCCACCCCTTTCTTCCTGGATGATGAAACTCATCTTCTTTCAGGCGAAATATCTGCTTTTGGGCCTACTGAAAGAAGGTGATCCGCTGATCGACGAGTTGAAGAAGAAACACGAGAAAGATTTGTTGGATGACGAGGAGGAAGATGATAGTTAATACCTGTAAAAGTAGCGAGTCATAAAAATTAGATTGCAAAATAGAAAAACAAGAAGTAACTGATAAATGATGTTTCTTCTTGAAATAAAGATCCACCTGCCAACTAGTACAAGTTGACAGGTGGATTATATTCATCTACTTTTATTCTGAATTATGACTTGGTCTTTACCGCTAATTGGTTATTCAACCCATTTATACTCTACTTATATCGTATATCTTGTAACGCTTCGTGAATCTTAAAAATAACAATGATCAACTCACAATTCACTCTAATCAATAGTGGTCCCACTAAAATAACTACTAAGCCTCCAAAAATTGACTCTCCACTAAATATCATCACTAATCCAATAACCAAAGTAATAGCTAGCCCTATATAAAAAAGAATCTGTATGATTTTAGGTGTGATCATATTGTCAAAGTTTAAGAATGATTTATTTTTGTCCTGAATGTTATTATCCATTTCTTCACTCCCTTTCAAAATATACAGTGTGAATAATTTTTTATGAACTCACCAAAAAATGAATCAAGTAGATTTACCGCCCTTACTTTGGTAAACTCTAGGCGGAAAATCGACTTTAAATTCTAACCCCGTTTTCACTTTTTTAACAACTCAACAAAAAAATCTGCCGTTTTGATTTCTGGTTCCCATATCGCTAGGCAGTATTCAATCCCATGAACTTCAACCACTCGTCTTCAAATTGAATATCCATATTGAACGTGTCAGCAACTTTCTTCAGGTCTCCAGAAACATCTTTTTCATACGGATTTAGATTAGTCAGGTTATTGTAAACACTGATGCTGTCTGCCCTAGCTTCTTGAATCATCTGGTGGACAGTTCCTTGCGTATATTCTGAAGCCAAACCAACATAATGATCAAACTCTAAATTAACTTCATTGAAAACATCTCGAATCTTATTCATTTTAAAGCCATATTTCACATCAAACAGGTCCGACTTTTGAAGAACCGACATTGTCGCATTCGTACATACAACACTTGTTAATAGCTGCAAAGGCTTAAGCATCCATTCAGGTAAATTAGCGCCTTTCTCGATTAATTCAAAGAGCACCTCGACAACGATATTGGTAACAGCTACGGCATAAAGATTGGTAACGGCATCTGCTTTCTCTGCTCTTGAAGAATCCTTGTTTGCAATAATCCTAACAGCATCTATGGTTGACATGATTATGGTCTTTACCATTTTCATCATTTTTTTTATAGTGGCCTTTATCAGATTGATCAGGATATCCATAAACGTTTTAACTAACTTTTTAAGCGAATTAAAAGCTACATTCTTAAAGATCGCTTTCATTTTAGACAATAGATATTTTCCGATTCGTTTGCCTGCACGGCTTATCTTATCCATCACAGCATCAAGGCTCTCATGTTTAGCTGTCAAAGCTTTCTTTACTTCATAAAATAGTGGTGGTGCCCCAAAGTAAATAAGCTGGCCAGAAATGATTTTACCTAGTGACACTTTTGTTTCATAGACAGCCTCTTTACCTATGGACTTATAATCAGCATTTTTAAGTATCACTTTGCTTTCTGCATTTTGAGACGTTTTAATATTTTCTACAAGCTTCTTTTTAACGGTTTTGGGTACTTTACCCTCTTCATTTAAATAACCTTTTTCCTTAAGGTTCTCTATTTTACTCCCACCGTTATCTGCCTCCCATCTATCACAGAAAGCCTCCGCTAACTGTTTTGGTGTCGCACGATGTGTGATGTCATTCCCATCATCACCATAGACTTTCACATCCCCTTTTGAGGCATTAGCAGACTTGTCCATCATAGCGAAATTGTCATCAGAGTTGAGCATTTCTTTTAAGTCGGCTATGCCCTTCTCTTTTAAATACTTCTGATTGTATCCAGCCGCATTCACTGACTGAGTGTGTTCGACCTCTTGACGTCTTTTATGATTCCCATTCTTATCGGTAATATACTCTCCAACTTTATCCGTATACTCATCGATAATATTACCCTGATTATCCGTCTGAACACCCGCATACTCATCTTTGCTCTTCTTGATCATTTCATGATCTTCAT
This sequence comes from Alkalibacterium sp. f15, assembly GCF_049389645.1. GTDB lineage: Bacteria > Bacillota > Bacilli > Lactobacillales > Carnobacteriaceae_A > Alkalibacterium. The sequence goes on along the minus strand of NZ_CP186540.1, from coordinate 2,141,641 downwards.
AACGTGTCTTCTCTTTACCATTACTATCCTGATAAGTGGTTTTTTCAAACAGCTTGACTTGATTTGAATCGATTTCCTCAATAATATTCGATAAGGTAGACGAATTGTGGTCAGTGTAATTATATACTGACTTTCTAATATCCTCATTCGTTGATAGCGGATCATACTCATTGTGATAATCAAACTCAAATAGTCGTTTTACCATTTGATCTACAGTAATATAGTAATCTGATGTATCAAAGTAACTTCTGACGACTTCGCCAGCAACATCTCTCCCACAGTTTTGTACAAATTGGTTGCCCAGATCATCTTGTAAAATATCCTTACACTTCGTATTTACCTGCTGAACGAGATTTAAATAGACATGACCCTGATATTTCATCATGTTCTGGCGTACTTTAACAGCTTCTTCAAGATTCACTATGATCCACCTCACTATACAGTCTGTTTTCCTTCACTTGTGCTAATTTTGTATTGATCAGTTCGACTTGATTATTAAAATCTTCTTTTTCTTGTTCTGATATCTGATGATCTTCAAGTAGTGTCGTTAAAATAGGCTTTGAAAAAAACTCGGCGATTATTTTATAAAAATGAAAACTGTTCTGGACCAGAAGGAAATGCTTATGATAGGGCGTCTGCCTATAAAGAGTTATAGAATCTGGCTTTAACTCTTTGATTTCCTCATTCGCTATGATTTTATTCTTTGCATCCTCAGCAATTAAGAAGCTTTTGACATAACCTAACTCAGGCAACATCGTCTCCTCAATCGATTGACTGATGGACAGCAAATTAACCCGATAGATTTCAGCTATTTTTATTGCATCCTCCATTGTTTCAAGAAAGTGCTGTTTTATTTTGATATCATTTTTGAAGCTCATTTTTATCTCATCAAGCGTTATATTTAGTTCCGTGATTTTATCTTTATCTGATTTATTCTTTTTAAGGATACCAACAAGCCCAATTACTAAAGGTGCTACTACTAGTGGTGACACCACTGAAAGGGGAGCTGTCACATACCCTAGAGCTGAATAAGCGGGTAAAGCCGATGTCCCCATTGTTCCGATTGTTCCTACAGTACCAGCTGCGATCCCTTTACCTACCTTTCTCTCAAAATCAGTGTAAGGACCTTCTTCATGATCCAAAGAATCTTCTGACTGACTCATATCTTTATGGTAATTCATTCTTGATTGTTCTGTTTTAAAATCAAAGGGTGAAAGTTTAATTCCTACATCGCCAAAAATAGTTAAAAATTCATATAGTTTCTCAATTTGTGGACCAAAATTAATGATTCTAATAGAATTTATCATTGGAATTTGATCATTGTAATCATAGACTTTTCTTTTGATCTCACAGTTTATTTTTATTACTTCTCTTTCGTAGTTCTCCTGTTCAGTCTTTATTTCATCTGTTAACTGCTCTATCTGCTTCTCTTTTTCACTAGTAAATCCGAACATTGACATAATTATCACTCCATATATTCATAGTATTTATCATTGTCCGGGATTTTCACTCCTACAATATTTCCATTCTTTACCCTGTATATGAACGTACCATTTCCATCATTGACCGATATGTCGAATGCTTCACGAGATGATCCTTTTATTGATACCTGACCCTTATCAAGTGGAATAACTTTGTCTATCTCATTTTCCTCAGAGTCATTTAAGTTACTTCTGAAATAATATACGGCGACAATTACGGCAACTACGACTAATATTACTAATACAATAAACCAATCCATCCTTATCCCTCCATCCATTATTTCTCAGTTACTAGAATGCCAGATAGTGTTTAAGACTCTTTAATCTCACACCATAGCTGACTTTTATATTAAATTACCAGTTAACTCATACCTCATTAACGTTTAGTCTTATGTATGACTTCTAGCAAAATTCATGACATTATCAGGGGCATAATTCACCTTTATCACCCTTTCATTATCTATACCACTACTCATCTAAATGATTAGTACACAACTGAATTCCATATGTTTTTTTGTTAAATTTTCAGTCCTGAAAACAGTCGTTATAGAGTGTAAATATAACATTCTTGTTATTTAAAAGTATACCTTTCCATTTACTTAATAACAACAAATTTCACAAGCATATATTTATAAAATCATCGATATCGTATTTTACAATCGTAATAATATTTTACCTTTAGAATTCTTTATCTTATACTGTGCACAAAATTCAATCTTCACTACTTTCATGTTGTTTGGGAATCCTTTCTTTCTAATGACGTATCTGAACAAGTTATTGGCTTTTTTAAATAAAATAGATTTAGGATAAGCGAACCCTCGATCCAAACCTACTGACACTAATATCTGTACCTGCCAAAGGACATCCTTTTTCCTATTATTAACTAGACACTTCTGGTATCATAAAGCCATGAAATCAAGTCTAGAATCAAGGTTGGTGAGCATATGATTTATCAATTTAAAGTCACACTGAAAGATGTTGGGGTTCCGGTGTGGCGGAAACTTCAAGTGGACAGTGAGACAACCTTTGAGTGCTTTCACTACATCATTTTGGCTGCATTTGACTGGCTAGGTTATCATCTCCACGAGTTTGAGATACGCAAATCAAATGGTATCCGGTTTAGCAATACAAGCATCGGCCAAAAAGAAAATGCTCCCCTAACAGAGAGCTCTCCTTATCTACTTCAACTAAGAAAGACGCTTGCTCATCCAGAAGATTATGGGCTGCCCCGTTTTTTCCATGAAGAAGACGAACGATTATCCGACTGGTTCAAGGAGGAAAAAGACCGCGCGCTCTATACTTATGACTGTGGTGATGATTGGGAACATGAAATCATCTTGGAAAAAATACTAGACTCCGATCCGAATGCCAGCTACCCTCTTTGCACAAAAGCTAAGAACGATACACCGCTTGAGGACAGTCGCAGAGATCTTTTGAATAACCAATTTGATTTAACCCATCCAAACGGGAAAGAGCTTGCCCAAGCTATCAATGATACATTCAAAAGTGAAGGCTGGGAAAAAGTCTTTTTAGATAGAGATGAGTTTGTCTGACCCCTACAATGCCTAAAAAAGTGACACCTAAAAACCCATAAAAACCTGCCTACAGTTGGTTAACCATCTCATTAGGTTAATTATTTTAACGTCCCTTCCTATTCATCCATTGATACACTGTTAGAAGGCACTGTTTTTATGTTATAATACATAAATCAGCGTAAAAGGAGAAATTTATTATGAACAAGCAATTAATAGCTACGATCAAGGAATTAGAAATCAATAAAGCACCAGAAGAACAGACATTAGAGTTAGCGAATCAAAGTTACACAAAAAAACAGTTGGCTCATTTTATCGAGCGCTTTGACTTAGACATTGCCAAAAGCTGGAAAAAGGATGAAATCGTCGCACCACTTTCAGACTGGATGAAAGAAGCAAGTGTAGATTTATTGAATTCAGACACAGAACTTCGCTCATTTTATATGGAGAAAGTACTGAATGCCGAAGAACCCCTCGATGTCTACAGCAACGACTTATCAGAAGCAGATTTAGAACGTGTTCTTCTTCTTATGGAACATGGTATGGCTTATAATGTCGATGGACAACTTTGGACACCAGACGAGACAATAAGTGCCGTTTCGAAAGATGTTGAGTCAGATGATCAAAGCGTTTCAAGCGAAGAACCTACACCTCAAGAAAAAGCTAAAGAGATTACGTCTCAGCCAGAATTAATTAAGAAGAAGCCTACTCAAACGACTTCTCCCTCTCTTTCTAAAGAAGAAAAATTAGCTCAAAATAAGCAAATTAGACTGAAATACTTAAAGAAACAAGCCAAAAAGAAAAAATAATTAAGGTACGAAACACATGCATTACTTTAGACACAGCGTGCATACAAAAAGAGCTTTGAGGTTAACACTCAAAGCTCTTTTTGTATGCACGTGATTTGATTATAAAAGAACGAATCAAAGCCGCTCCACAATATTTTGTCAGGAATCAATTTCATCCGCACCCCCGTTATTCAATAATTAAATTAATTGATGACATCGATGGCATTGAAAGCATATTTTCACTTCCTCCGCCATTATTAGTTTAGTCACCAATGGCGGTGAAAGATTTTGATTGGGCTGACAAGCTTTATTTTAATACCATCTTTTAAGATTCTTAAGCAATATTATCTAATTTCGTGTTATATTAAACACTATTGTTACCAAAAAATTATTACTCATTGCTTTTTGAATCAATATCATCCAATTCGAACCATAATTCTCTTATCTGTTCTCCTGTATTTGCGTTATAATCAGCATCATAGCTAATCCCACAAGGACACATTCCATAATAATTATATTTTAATCCAATACTATCACGATTTAATTTAATCTGATTACTACATTTTTTGCATGTAATTGTCATCTTCATATCTCTTCTCTTTTTTAAGATTCTTTACTTTTTCTTTATTTCTGTTCAAATTGAGATTCGCTAATTTTTTCTAATCTATAACTCAGGAGAACATCTTTTTTTGAGATAAGTTGACTGAGAAAATGATTAATTATCCTTCTTAGCCAGCTATACCATCGATAATGCACACTGCGGTCAGAATGAGTGATGAGGCATATTACATCATTCACAGTCACTAGAACTTCATCAAAAACAGAATTCACTAGTTCTGTTTTTGCACCGTACTATTAGAGAAGCATACAATACCAACGTCAAAACCGTCACTGACAGGTGAAAAGAAAACTCGAAAAATTTGGTTGATAATTTTCCCACCTTTAATAAATATAGAAGTGAAAAAATGCATTCTCCCCCAAGAGTAACTAATATTAATTATAAGAATTACAAAATGTATAATATGCAAGATAAGTACAAGAAATCAATCATAGATAGTTTTATAACAAAGATTTTTACTAGCACTCTTAATAATCGACTAAAAGACTTTGATAGATGACATAGATGAATTTTTAATAATTCATCTATGTCGCAACAATCATAAAAAATCACGATGCTCCACAGCTTGTATTTCTCTAAACTCTTTGAAATTTTATGTTTATCCGTGACATTTAGAGAGTGATTATTTTTTGCTTAGTTTGTTAAATATCTGCCGACAAATCTAAAGCTAGCGGTTACTCTCATTTATCTTGTTTGTGGACACATCGCTTTCATTTAATTTGTATAATTATTTAGTTTTTTTTTTTTTTTACTCTTATGTGTTTGTATTTTAATTATTCGAGTGATACGATTTATTATCTTATATAAAATATTGGGATAAATCATTTTATAATATTGTTCATCATAGTTCCTGTCTGGAATTACAAATTTTGGTTCAGTTAATGGGAATTCTAAATTTGTTGTATCCATAAAAAAGAAAGCAGCAATCTTTTTTGGTAAAAAATTTATGTTACTACCTGAATGAGTTGACCCACTTCCGATTCCAACATTAGTAATTTGATTACGATTTGGCACTATTGATAACCATGAATTAATATGTCGCGTTAATCCCCATTGATAATCCCAATATGAAACATTTGGTTCATTTAATATTTTTTTTTGTGCAGCTTTCCAGGTATTAATCCTTTGCTTTGCTGCCGATTTAGGTGTGATATCCATTTTAACTAAATTTTGGATATAATCATCTTTTAAATGGTCCATATTAAAATCATATTCTTCCCATCTGTCTTTCCAAGTGGCCCACCCCCAAATGGATCCGGTTTTCACAAAACCATATGAGTTTCCTCCAAAGTCATATTGTTCAAAATAATTCAAGCCACTAATTATGCCAACTCTTTTATCATTCTGATATTTAATTAACATTTCCTTACAAAACGAAAAAAATGAATCCGCTGGTATACAATCATCTTCTAAGATAATCGCTTTATCTACATGCTCAAATACCCACGTAATACCTGTAAATGGTCGACGACCACAACCTAAATTTGATTCAGAGTAATTCTTAAACACTTCGCATTCCCAATCAATATCATCGACAATCGATCTGCACTCATTAATTCTTTGATTATCACTGTCGTTAATAAGCCTTGCTCCATCTTGAATAAGAAATAATTTAGCAGGCCTCGCTTTCTTAATTTTTTCGAATACTTTTGAAAGTGTATCTGGACGAACGAAAAAAATTAACGCAACAGGAATATCTAGTTCTGACTTATGCATTTTTTTCCTCCTAATAAAATAATTATATAAACTGTTTTTTCCATTTGTTAATATTGTCAATTGGAATGTTTATATCTGTAGTAAAGACACTATTGATTTTATGATCCAACATTTCAATTTCATTTCTTTTGATACAAGTAAGATTGAAATCTTTTTGTTTTTCAATAGCTCTATTGTCAATTCCGATTATAATAGTTCTCTTCTTTTTTTGTAAGGCACGAATTCCAGCATGTAATCTTGTTCCAACATAATCTATGTCTTTTTCTAAAATCAAATCATAAGATTTTAAATTTGGACTTATAATTTTCACTTTTTCATTTGTGATGTTTAATTCTTGAAAATATTCATAATCTTTAGTTCCTTGTATCCAGAAATAGACATTTTTATAATTTTCACAAAGTATTTGAAAAAGTTTAGTATCTCTGACTATATCTTTATTATAATCTGTAATTGTACATACAACATCATTCGCCTTATTATTCGGTATATCACTACAATGTTCTTTAGTAAGGTCCCACATCGTTGGACAAGCAGTGTTTAAAACATTAGTAATGCCTATTTTTTTTAACTGTTTTTCCGTATAAGAATCTCTAACTGAATGATAATAATTAGATGTTAATACTTTTTTGTATAATTCTTTTGTATACAAATTTGGTTCATCTCCATATTGCCACCATCCAGCACCAACTAATATGGATGGCCCAACTTGCCTTGCATTAACTATTGTAATATCCCATTGACGGAATAATCTGTTCATTTTTCCCCTCAACAGATTACTTCCACAAACAAATTTATAATCAAAATCCTTTGTATGTCTTAAGTATCTAGATACAGGTAGATGGGTAGATACTTCTACCACAAAAGATTTATTTAATAAATATTCAAGTTGATTATATGCTCCATCAAATATAATATGATCCCCCATATTAAGACTACTAATCGCAGGATTATATAATACTATTTTCTTTAATTCATTCATTATTTTCCTCCTTATAAGAACATTTTTAAGTGCTATATTTATTTTGACCTTTTCTAAGAATGAAGAGCGAGAAAGCTCTAAAAATCATTATTGAATTTACTCTTACCTCTTTAAAAAAGGTTGGTGTAATTACATTGGCTATAAATTGACTTACTAGTGTAGCAATCGCTGCTCCATATCCACCTAAGTATGGAATTAATAGTATGTTTAATAATACATTCGATATGGCTCCACTAAAAACGAAGATAGTATTATATTTATGCAGACCCTCACATACAAGCCAAGTTGACGAGGCTGTTCCGATCATCGCAAATGTCCCTGCCCAGATACTTATCGATAAAATACTAGCTGCCTTTGAAAAATCTGAACCATAAAGCAAATCAATAATAAAGCCAGAAAAAATGAGAATAAATAACCCAAATGCTATACTAAGCCAAGTAACAATAGTATATAACACTTGGACAGTGTATATATATTTTTTTTCATCAGTTTTTTTCTTCTTCATTATAACCGGTTTGAAGGATACAATAATTGCCATAGGAACAAAATACCACATGCTAGCTACTTGCACTGCAGCTGAGTAAACTCCTACTTCCACTTTTGTTGGCATCATTGCTCCTAACATTACTTGATCTATCTTCATATATATCGTAACCATTAAACCTGATAGAATTAAATACCAACTCTGTGATAAAATTTTTCTCGCATATACTAAGTCAAATTTCCACTTATACTTATTTTCAATATTTCTTGAATATGCAATTATCAATCCTATTCCTATAATTAATGCATCAAACATATATATAGTAGCATAATGAATTAAATTTCCATTAAAAAATACTAAGGCTAGTTTTAGTCCAGCAGTGATTACGTAAGCTCCCATTCTAATAATCGATGATATTTTTGCTTTTTGATATGCCTGAATCCAGTATTCAATAACTTCTAATGCTTTAATAACCATAGCGAATGACATTATCAAAACTAAAATATGCAATTCCCGATCATTTGGCTCTATAATTCTAATTATAAAGGATGACATTACAGTTAAAAAAATCCCGCCGACCACCCTCAAAACTAAACTAGTACATAAAACTGTTCCCTCATCATAATCTTTATCCAATATTGATTTAACAGTTAGTGTTTCAAGACCTAATGTAGAAAATGCAGTAAATAGTGCCACAAATGATAATGCATAGTTGTATTGTCCAAAAATCTCAGGACCAAAGTATCTAGCGATTGTAGCTGTAACAAACACACCAATTATCATAGTGAATATTTTATCACCTACTAGCCACCCTGCGTTCTTTATTATCTTCGTAACGACTTCACTTTTAAAGAATTGTTTTTTTACTTGACCGAATAGTTTTATTTCATTCATTTTCTATTCCTTCTTTAAAGGTATTATTGTATATCTCAATCAATCTTCTCGTATTTTCAGCTCTATCGTGTGTTATCAGTGCACGCTCTCTCGAATTTCGAGAAAACTTCACTGCCAACTGATCATTTTTAAATATCTCACAGATATAATATGCTAACATATAAGGAGCATCGTGTTGATATAAAAAGCCTTCTTCTTTATCTATTAGCATATCTGGTATTCCACCTACATATGAAGCTACACTTGGCACTCCCAATATCATTGCTTCACCTAAAGAATTAGGACTATTTTCAATCGATGACGGACACACAAATGCATGAGTTTTTAAATACTTTCGGCACATTCCTTTTTCATCAAGCTGTCCAGTGAAAATAACTTTTCCTACTAATTCTAATTTATTAATCATATTTTGTATATAAATACCATAATTAGTAATCAACACTTTGTCTTTAAAAGAATCTGATTTAGTTATATCTTTTCCACTTATATAAAGTTTTGCCTCAGGATACTTTTTTAACACTGCAGGCATTGCTTCTAGCATATAATGTAATCCCTTAATTGGATATTGTGCTTGACTTAAGAATATTGAATACTTTTCACATTTATTTAAATCCCATTGATGTTGATAAAATTCTTTTCTAAGGGTCTCGTTACAAAGATGATATTGGGCTTTCGGATTAATTTGAGCTGAACAAGCTTTATCCCATGTGGTTCGACCAATGATATGATTTGTCTTTTTTAATGATTCAATTTCATTTTTACCTCTATTTTTAAAAATCTTTTTTAATCCTACTACACTATCTTTTCTTATGAAATTTCTAATTGTTTTACCGTAAATAGCATTTATCGGTAGATTTGAGTACAAATGTTTTTCAATAATTGATACAAGTCCTTGAATGGATATTACAGTTTTTATGTTTAATTTATTGCATGCATTAATCATAGATAGAGTATGTGCTAGCTCGGTTCCATAAATGTGTACAATATCCGGCTCAATTTTATTTAATAATAATTTAAATGAATCGTTATTTTCTATTAATTTTTCATCATTTTCATTTATAGGTTTAAAAGGAAAGTAATTTATCTTTTCGCCTGATAATTTTTTGAATTTATTAGCCTTATTAGTTGGAAATGCAATAAACAAATCGATTTTTTCATGATTTGATAGATCTTTTGATGCATTTATAAGCCAACCACCAAACGGTGACGGTTTTTCACCTAATAACTGACTTGCCTCTGGTAATGGTATATTTATTAACCATAGAATTTTTATAATAAATCACCTACTTTCCTGATATTGTTTGATATTCTCTAAAGCTTTCCCATATTGGGTTTGTAAAGAACGCATAATATCTCAACAAATATATACTAATTAACATTGCGAACAGTACTTGCTTATTCACCTTATTCTCTATTCGACTAAATATCTGAGGAATTGTGATAATTAAAAACAAATCGAAGTACATCCCCACCCTAGTTATCATTGAAATTTTAATAGCTAATAAGGTTATAATCACAGCTATTAAAGAAAGTTTCCCGTAAATTATTTCTTTTCCTCTAAGATTGCCTAGATTAAATACAATCAAAAATAAATAAAAACTCGAAATAATTGTAGCTCTAAGACTATTTTGCAAGTTTTGATTGTAGTAAAATTGATAGTTGTTTGGAAGGTATTCCAATAATTGATGTACAATTATATCAAATATTGGCGTGAATAGCAGTAATATTAAGACAAACATAGTTGCAAATGCATACTTTTTGTCAAATGGTTTTTCTGTTAACAGAAAGTATAACGGTAAAAGAATAAGCGCGCTTGCATGCATTCCAGTGGCTAGTAATACAAATATTACATACGGAATTAATCTGCGTTTGACTGCATAATTAATCGCAAACATAAAAAAACATAAGGCTAAAGTCTGTCTTAATGCAGACAAATGGATTAAAAAAAGATATGGATTAACTAGTAAAAGTAAAAATGCAAACCAATATTGATTAACTTTCAAATTACTTTTTATTAAATGCCAAATTGCAATTAAATAAAATAGACTCACTAATGCAATTAGCAGAAAAAAATTTGGTATTGCAAGGTTTAATAACCGGAACAATTGATCATTTCCTCCGTATGCATTTAAGCCTGAACTTAACGAAGAATGTATATTAAAATAACTCATGTAATCATTACCGTAATCATACCTTAATGCCATAAACATATAGAGTATTGCTAAAGCAAAAAATCTAAATGGATATTTTTTATTTAATTCGGGTATCGTAAAGAATAATGCACTTAGAAATACTATGTGAACCATGTAGTTAATTCCTTTCGTACTAAGATTGATCAATTAAACTAAGGTTTTTCAGTACTATTACATACTTAACTTTAAAAAATTAATTATTTTTTCTGATTGATTAATATAATTTTTTGTTCTTGCAAATTTTTGAGCCTTAAGTCCAATTTGATTACGATTATAACTGCTATATTTAATCACTTCTTCTAACTTTTCAGCTATTGCTTCAGGACTATTATTATCAAGTATAATCACATATTCTTTGTACTCTTCAGGTATTCCTGGGAGCAGGGTCGTTAAAAGAGGAGTTCCCGATAACATATATTCTAGAGTTTTTGAAGGGAAAGAATACTTTACAAATTCTTCATCATTTGATCGAGCATTTATCAAAAAATCTGCTTTTCTTTGAATATCAAGTATTTCCTTATTAGAAACAAAGCCTTTATATTTCACTCGGTTATTTTGCTCAGATATCTCAGATAATTCTTTTTCAAAATTTCCTCTTCCATATATTTCTAATATTCCGTGTTTGTTCTTCATGGCAAGAAATCCATTGACAATATTTTTAATTCCATATCTATTTTCTAAAGAACCAGTATATACAATTCTAAAAGTTTCTAAAATTTCTTCCTCTTTTTTATTAATAGGATAGTTATTATAATTTACATCTATAATTCCTTCCATTATTAAATTTGGTTTACCTGGAGCAAAATCTTCCGCAAGATATTTTGTTAATGCAATTACCTTTGTGGCTTTCTTCATTAAACATTTAGATATCATTAACTCAATTTTTCTCAATTTAGATTTCAGATTAGAAGATTTATTTATGTTAACAGCTGGAGGATCTGTCCATATAGCAATATAATCTATATTATAAATTTTGGAGATTATTAATCCTACAATCATATATGGAACATGTACTGAATATACAATGACTCCTGCTTTATTAAACACTAAATGATAATTTTTGAGGCTGTAATACAATGCAGATAAAAATCTTGTGATAATTTTAAATATGCCACTGTTAATAAATGGAATCTCTTGTATTATAATTCTTTTATCTCCAAGTAAAACAAACCATTTATTTTTTTTTATTTTTTTTTGAGGAAAAATGGGATAATCTGCTATCGGCCTTACTGAAATATAAGTAAAATTAAATACATCCAAATGTTCTAATCCCTTAATAATATTCCAGTTGAATTTATGTGTTTGAACTTGTGGAAAATTATCCATACTAAATACTTTATCCATTTCTTCATCAGGTATGGCAAATCCCAAAAACAAAAAATTCCCCCTCGTTTTCCTACTCATTCCACACAACCCTATTTACATAATCAGTATAAGATAAAATAATTCTTAATACTTTATCCGATACATTCGGCATACTATAATCATTAACTAGTCTTAAAACTTTTTTCTCTTGATTTTCTATTACTTTTAAACCTTGCAAAATCCTCTCTTTTTTTAATCCCACCATCATAACAGATGCTTCTTCCATTGCTTCAGGTCTTTCGTGTGCTTGTCTTATGTTGAGCGCTCTAAATCCAAGGATTGATGATTCTTCGCTAATAGTGCCACTATCACTCAGAACAGCTTTAGAGTCTTTTTGAAGTTTCACATAGTCATTAAAACCCAAAGGCCTCATTGTTTTTACTAGTGGATTAAAATTAATTCCTTTAGCTTCAATCATATTTCTTGTTCTTGGATGTGTACTTATTATAATTGGCAACTGATATCTTTCAGCAATTATGTTTAAGCTATCCACTAAATCCATAAAGTTCTGCTCAGAGCTAATATTTTCTTCTCTATGGGCAGATACAATAAAGTACTTATGTTTTTCTAGACCCAACCTGACCAATACATCTGAATTATCAATGTCAGCTTTTCTCGAATTCAGCACTTCAAACATTGGGCTACCAGTCTTAATTATTCTATCTGCTGGTAATCCTTCTCTTAAAAGATACTCTCTAGCAATATCGCTATATGTTAAATTGATATCTGCTGTATGATCAACAATCTTTCTGTTCGTTTCTTCCGGTACTCTCTGATCAAAGCATCGATTTCCTGCTTCCATATGGAAGATTGGAATTTGTCTTCTTTTTGCAGCTATGGCACATAAACAACTATTTGTATCTCCAAGTACTAGAAATGCCTCAGGTTTCACTTCTTCAAGAATAGGATCTATTTTAACAAGAATATTCCCAATAGTTTCTACAGCCGAACCTGTTGCTGCATTAAGGAAATAATCCGGTTTTCTAAGATTGAAGTCTTTGAAGAAAACTTCATTTAATTCATAATCATAGTTCTGTCCGGTATGTACTAAAACATGATCAATCGCTTCTGATTCTTCTAATTTATTAATGACCGCTGAAAGTCTTATTATTTCCGGTCTTGTTCCTACAACTGTCATTACTTTTAATTTTTTCATTAATTATACCTCCAAAAAATATGTATCAGGTTTTTCAGGGTCAAACGGTTCGTTAACCCACATAACGGTAACCATATCAGTCTCACCAAGATTTTCAATATTATGTGCATATCCCACAGGAATATCAACAACTTCCATTTTAACACCAGTTACGAAATACTCTAATATTTTATCAGTATTTACTTTTCTAAAACGGATGACGCCTTTGCCACTGACAACTAAAAACTTCTCGTTTTTTGTGTGATGCCAGTGGTTTCCTTTTGTAATACCTGGTTTTGAAATGTTAACCGAGACTTGACCACGATCAGGAGTTTTTAAAAACTCTGTGAAAGATCCCCTTTGATCAATATTCATCTTTAGATCATAGCTAAATTGATTTTCTGGTAAGTAGCTCAAATAGGTACTATAGAGTTTCTTTGTAAATGTATCTGACATATTTGGAACAGATCTATCTTCTCTAGTTTTTTTAAACGCGTAAATCAATTCTGCTATTTCACCCAGCGTCATAACATGTTCTACAGGGACTTCACAAAATGAACCAACTCTATTTTCTTGCTCATCTACAGCCATAATAAGTTCATTAACTACGTCATCAATGTAAACAAGATTCATCATTACACTTGGATCATTTACTTGTATCGGAAGATCATGTGCTATGTTATGACAGAAAGTTGCAACAGCACTATTGTAATTCGGTTTACACCATTTCCCAAATACATTGGGAAATCTATAGACTAGAATCTTTGCACCTGTTTCTTTACCATAAGCAAATAAAAGATTTTCTCCTGATTTCTTACTTTTTCCATAAGGGTTGTTTAAATCTGCTTGAATAGAAGACGAAATCATCACCGGACAAGTGTTACTATACTTTTTTAACGTGTCTAGCAACTCAGAAGTGAAACCAAAATTTCCTTCCATAAACTCTGACTGGTCTTTTGGTCGATTTACCCCTGCAAGATGAAATACAAATTCTGCCTGTTTACAGTATCCATCGAGTAATGAAGAGTCTGTATCTCGATCATATTCAAAAATCTCATTGTATTCTCTATTTCTCAGTTCTGCTATTAAGTTCTTCCCAATAAAGCCTTTTGCCCCAGTAACCAATATTTTCATTATTTGACCCAACTTTCCAGCTGTTCCTTAACATAATCGAGTTGTAATAATCTTTCTTTTATCTGCTCAATATTAAGTCGTTCTGTATTATGGGAATTATATTCGTCTTCTGAAGAAAGTTCTTCGTCACCTTCCACAAAATATTTATCATAATTTAAATCGCGTTTATCTGCTGGTACTCGATAAAAGCCACCCATATCTTTTGCGACAACATGTTCTTCTTTAGTCAGGAGTGTTTCATATAATTTTTCTCCATGACGCGTACCAATAATTTTGATTTCATTTTCTACATTAAATAATTCCTTTAATGCTTGTGCCAAGTCTCCGATTGTTGAGGCAGGTGATTTCTGTACCATGATATCTCCAGCTTCAGCATTCTCAAATGCAAACACAACTAGCTCTACCGCTTCTGCCAAACTCATTAAGAATCGAGTCATATTAGGATCGGTTACAGTAATCGGACTATTGTCTTTTATTTGTTCTATAAATAAAGGAATAACTGAGCCCCTTGAAGCCATTACGTTACCGTAACGTGTTCCACAAATTAATGTATTATCGGGATTCACAGTCTTAGCTTTGGATACGAAAACTTTTTCCATCATTGCTTTTGAAATGCCCATAGCGTTGATTGGATATGCCGCTTTATCAGTAGACAAGCAGATCACTTTTTTAATATTCATTTCGACCGCGCCGGTCAGTACATTATCGGTCCCGATAACGTTAGTTTTGACCGCTTCCATAGGGAAAAACTCACAGGAAGGAACTTGTTTCAAAGCAGCAGCATGGAAAATATAATCTACTCCGTGCATAGCATTTTTCACACTATCTTTATCCCGAACGTCGCCTATGTAGAATTTCAACTTGTCATTTTTATATATTTTCCGCATATCATCTTGTTTTTTTTCATCTCTCGAAAAAATTCGAATTTCTTTAATATCAGTATCCAAGAATCTTTTCATAACGGCATTACCAAAAGACCCTGTACCACCTGTAATCAATAATATTTTATCTTTAAACATTTTTTCTCCACCTCATACTGTTTTTTTGAAATAATTGTCCATTCTTTTTAAAAGATCAGACTTATTAAAATGAATATCGTAATATTTTCTAGCATTCTGTCCTAGATATTCTCGTTCTTCTTTTAATTTGTTTGAAAGTTTAATTATATTTTCTGCTAGTTCTTCCACATCTCCTGGTCTGCTACACAAGCCTGAATTGGATTCATTAATAATTCTAGCCGTCTCGCCTGCAGCGGATGCTATATTTGGAATCCCACACGCCATATAAGATTGGAGCTTAGCTGGAATAGTCATTGCGAAAAGAGGGCTATCTGTCAAGCCTAGATAAGCTGCATCATTAGCTGCCATTAATTCTGGTATTCTGGTAGCTGGTTGTTTTGGTATGAAATTAAACATGTCATTTAAATTCATTTCATCTACGATATTAATAAACTCACTTTTAAATCTACCGTCACCTACTATATTAAATCGCACTTTTTTTGTGGATTTATTTCTTATAATATTCGCTGCTTTCGGAAGAATATCCAGACCTTGAGCCATTCCAATATTTCCAGCAAAAATAATGTTGAAAATATCATCTTTTGGAATTTCAGGAACATTTTGCTCATCGAGTGGCATGTAAAAATCTTCAGCAAATTGTGGCCAATACTCAATTTTATCTAATGGTATTCCACGTTTATGTATAGACTCAACGAAACTTTCAGAAGTTGTAAATATTCTAGTACAGCCTTTATAAATATAATCTACCATCTTACCTATAGCACTAATTATTTTTTTGTTAGTCATTCCAGTTATAATTTCAACATTTTCAGGCCATAAATCTTGTACGTATAAATAACAAGGAATCTTCAGCTTCTTTGCATACCAAACTCCAGGAAGAGCTTGGGTCATGGGTGATACTTCAAATATAAATACATAATCAGCTTTTATATTAGTGAAAAATTTCCAAAAAAATCCCGAAACAACAAATGACAAGTAGTTAAGTATCAACATTATTGAATTATTCCCTCTAGGGATGAGTGGGATTCTTATGATGTCCATACCATTAAAAGATTCTTTTCTTTTCTTGAAAAGACCATATCCATCGTAATATTTACCTAATGGGTAATTGGGAATACCCGTAATTACAGTTACTTCATATCCTCTATCGATCCATTCAGTACAAATATCATTTATTCGAAACTGTTCAGGATAAAAATATTGTGAAATAACTAATATATGTTTTTTCAAACCTCTATTCACCCCTCCCGGTTATTTCTCAGTCAACTCGATAGATTCCTTAAATGTTCTGATTTGATAATTTGCTTCATCGTAGTCACTCATAGACTTCTCATAAACTAAATTACCAAAAACCTTGTTTACTATTTTAAATCTGTACATTGAATTTACAACTGGATTAAACAAACCGGTTATCCATATTTTCTTGTCTTTAAGCTGAGCAATCGTTTTTACCAGCTCACTGGTTTTTACATACTCTTTATTTTGCGGGAAGAAAAGTCCAGATTCTTGATGTTCTATGATAATTTTGATGAATTCACAGAGATTATCTATATGAAGCATGCTACGCTCATTATCAATGTTAGGAAAAATTGGTATCTTCTTTGCCATTTTTGCTAGTCTTGGATAATTTCCTTTAGAACCTTTACCGTAAATCATTGGTGGACGAAGGATTATAATTTTGAAATCATCTGACTCCAAGTTTTTAATACCATTCTCTGCCTGCAACTTGCTATTTCCATAGAAGTTACTCGGTGTTGGAACTGTGTTTCTATCTATAACTCTTTTTCTGCTGCTGCTCTCACCATAGACAATTATGCTACTCATAAAGATAAACTGTTTTACACCCTCTGCTTTGGCTTTCTCAGCTGTCTCAACTGTAAGATCTCTGTTTACTTTATAGTAGAGGTCTTCCATTTTCGGATCAGATGATACATGCGCTATTCCAGCAACATGAAACACAACTTCATACTCAGAAAAGTTTTTTTCTTTCCAAGAACCATCTTTCATGTCAACGGTATCGACATTATATTCTTTTGGTTCTCTCATAAGCCAATTCTCAAGAGAAGTACCGATGTAACTGTTCTCCCCAGTAATTAAAACATTCTTCATAATCGAACAGTCTCCTTAAGTATTAGCTTCCTCAGCCGTTTTACCTTCGATAACGCCATCGCTTTTTAAAACGCTGAATATGGTTCCAAAGAAACATTTGGTATCCATCATGATTCCAATCTTTTTAACGTATTCACCATCAAGTTTAGCTTTGACCTTGATGGCTAGTTCATCTCTGCCATTGATTTGAGCCCAACCGGTAAGTCCTACAGGCACATCATTGGCTTTGTGTGCATCTCTTTCTGCAATCAAATCATACTGATTCCAAAGCGCTGGTCGTGGTCCGATGATGCTCATTTCGCCTTTGAAAATATTGATGATCTGTGGAAGCTCATCCAAAGACGTTTTTCTTAAGAATTTCCCCACTTTAGTGATCCACTGATCGGGATTATCCAGTAAGTGTGTCGGTGTGTCTTTAGGTGTATCGATGCGCATGGTTCTGAACTTCAATATGTAAAAGTGTTCTTTGTTCATACCCACTCTTTTTTGTTTGAATAACACGGGCCCTTTTGATTCTAGTTTTATTGCAGTCACGATAATCAAGAAAATAACTGACAAGGCTACCAATGCACAAGCAGAAAGAATTATATCCATCAGTCTTTTAACTTTTAAATAACTCATTTCAAACCTCCTCAAGTTTATATAAAAGCATCGTCCTAATCCTTAATGGGTCGATGCTTTCCTTTAAGCGTATACCAATGACGATCCATCTTGTTTTTCTTCAGTCGTCAGTTCGATTTTTCCATTCGCAAAGTCAACGAGTTGTACTTTCAATTCACCGTCTTCAAGTCGTTCAAGATCTTTGACAAAACTTATAACATCATTGAGTTGCTGATTATTTACCTTACCAATAAATATTTTCTCATATACTTGTTTTCTTGTGTTTTCTTCGGTGCTTAATAGTTCCTCATAGAGTTTTTCACCAGGACGAATACCTGACTCTATGATTTCGATGTCTTTACTTTTTGAACCACTGAGTTGAATCATTTGTTTGGCTAGGTCAACGATTCTGACGGGTTCACCCATGTCCAAGACAAAGATTTCGCCACCTCGGGCCAGTGATCCGGCTTGCAGGACTAACCGGCTGGCTTCTGGAATGGTCATGAAGTAACGTGTCATGCGGAAGTCAGTGACTGTGATCGGTCCGCCTTTTTTGATTTGATCTTTAAAGACAGGAATCACACTACCGCGACTTCCTAGGACATTTCCGAAACGTACAGCCACGAAATTCGTTTGGCCTTCTTCGTTGAGTCCGGTGACGATCATTTCCGCGATTCGTTTGGTTGCGCCCATGACGTTTGGTGGGTTCACCGCTTTATCGGTCGAGACCATAACAAAGGTCTGCACACCTGCTGCCTTGGCACCTTCAGCCATGTTCTTCGTACCGTATACGTTATTCTTAACGGCTTCGGTCGGATTGACTTCCATCAGTGGGACGTGTTTATGCGCGGCCGCATGGTAGACACGGTCCGGTTTGTACTGTGCCATCACTTTGAAGATACGGTCACGGTCTTGAATGTCCGCAATCACTGGGACTATTTCGACATCATTTTTATCCGCAATGGGTTTCAGTTCTCTGTGAATCAGATAAATCGAGTTTTCACCGTGTCCTAACAGTAGAATACGTTTTGGTGAAAAGCGGATGATCTGACGACAGATCTCTGAACCAATGGATCCACCGGCGCCGGAAACCAAAATCGTTTGACCGGAGAGCTGGGTCGCAATTTTTTCCATGTCGAGTTTTACTTCATCACGGCCAAGTAAGTCTGTGACATCGATTTTTTTAAATTCTCTTACTTCATATGTACCTTGCACTATATCTTCAACAGAAGGCATCTGATTGATTTTGATATGTAAGGTATTACCATAGGACACGATGCGTTCCAGGTCTTTAGTTGACAGTGATGGGATGGCAATCGTGACTTGATCCACATCATAGGCATCAACCAGTTTTTCGATATCACTTATCTTACCTAAGACCGGTACACCGTATAAGGTCGTGTGTTTCTTGTTCGAATCATCATCCACGATGCCGACAAATTCGATTTCAGGGTTACGCTGAAGGTTTTTGATGAACAAACCGCCACCTGCGCCTGCACCGACTATCAAAGTTCTCAATTTAGTCAGGTCTTCAGAACCGTTCATTTTTTCTTTTTTCACTTGATGTTCCATTATGATCCGCCATACTACGCGACTGCCGGGAATGATCATCACAGCTAAGATAAACCATAAGAAGAGGAACCTTAAACTTAAAGGCGTGAATATCAGATTGAAGATATTACTAACTAAAAAGGCAATCGTGACGATGGTTGCGTGCACCATGGTTTCTCTTATGCTGGTGTAACGATTGATTTTGTCGAACAATCTGAAATAAACGGACAAGCCTATGTAGATCAATGTGATTATACCTAAAGACCAGAGCATTGCTCGCAGGGATAAAGGAACAAATGGACTTAAAAACAGATAAGAAAATAGTCCGGACAAATAAATAATGGTTAAATCAAATGTTCCTAGCGTCATCCTTTTCATGTTACGGTTCATCGCAGTCACTCCTATAGTTATTTAAACCATTTAGATATGAAAGATTTTTTGATCGTATGCGTATCCGGTACAATGATTGGATCCCCATTCAGTAAATCTTTCGTTGTTTGATGGAAGGCGTTACGTTTGCTGCGCCCGTATTCTTTCGCTAACAATTCATAGGCTTCTTTCATATGAAAGGAACGGTTAGTCGTGTTGTGCGCATCTGAAGCAATAAAATGAACCAAATTCGCTTCAATGAGTTCCTTGCTTGTTTTTTCTATCTTCTTACCGAATCCACCAGTATAACTGGCCGCCGTTAATTGGGCCAAAGCACCTTTATCCACTAGATTCTTCAAACGGTTGGGATGCTCGATGATCTCGTGGTTACGCTCCGGGTGAACAATTATGGGTGTCTTACCGTGACTCTGCAAGTCATAAAAGAGACGTTCAGTATAAGTCGGAATGCTTTCGGTCGGAAACTCGATCAAGACATTCTGTTTTTGATCATCCACAAACAGGATCTTGTTGTCTTCCATGTCTTTGAGTATCTCACCGTATAAGCGTACTTCTTGTCCCGGGAAAATCGTCAGGGCAATCTTTTGACGGTCGAGTTCTGCTTGCAACTCTTTAACTAATGGCATCACTTTTTGCTTGTCGTTCATCCAGTTGCGGTTCATGTGATGAGGAGTCGCTAAGATATGTGTGATGCCTTCTTCAACGGCTAACTTTGCCATGTCTATTGAATCGTCCCATGTTTTTGCGCCATCATCGATACCAGGCAAAATATGGCAATGTAAATCAAACATATCTAACACTCCTCGAATTTATAATTAGCCTTCGCCGTAATAATAGTAATAATTGTCATCTGATTTTTCTACACGATTGAGCACCGCGCCTAAGACGTTGGCTTTCACCTTATCCAGCAAATCTTTGGCTTTAACTACTTCGTCTTTACTGGCTTGTCCTTTTGGAATGACAAAGAGCACGCCATCGGTTTTGGACGCCATGACTTGTGCATCGGTTACCGCTAATAAAGGCGGCATATCGAAAATGACCATATCAAAATAATCTAGCATCTCCTGCTTCACTTCTTCCATACGTTTAGATGAAAGTAATTCAGCCGGGTTAGGTGGAATCGCACCACTCGTCAAGACATATAATCCGTCTGTCTGCGTACGGTAGACAACGTCTTCTACATGTGCTTTTTTATCCGTTAAAAGGGTCGTCAGACCATCATTGTTACGGACTTTAAAGGTTTTATGGACTGTCGGTTTTCTCATATCAGCATCAACAAGTAACACGCGTTTCTCTTCAGAAGCAAAGGTAGCGGCTAAATTGGCAGAGATTATCGACTTGCCTGAGCCTGGTCCTGCAGACGTGACGACGATCGTGCGAATCGTTTCGTCTATCATTGAAAATTGAATGTTTGTGCGGATCGTGCGGAACTGTTCAGAAACGACCGACGTCGGTTTGTTTACCACGACGAGACCTGGGCGTTCTGCATTATTGATTTCTTTTTTTCTTTTAAACAACATCATTGACTTCCTTTCTAAACGCGTGATCGCGCGCTTCTGGTTTCTGGTGAGCGTTCTGGTAATACTTTTTTCCCGTCAGATTTAAGTTCATCTACAGTCATTTCTGATATGCGGCCCAAACTTGTCCAGCCGAGTTCTTCAACAATGAATTTCTCGTCTTTAACCGTGTTGTCCAGGAATTCAAACAAGAAGGCTAATCCGACACCAATCATGCCACCTAGAACTAAACCAATTGCTAAATTGAGCGTGTTATTGGGAGAGATAGGCGTGACGTTCGGTATCCCTTGGGAGATGATCGTCACGTTGTCCACATTCATGATACCATCCAAATTCTCTTGAAAAACCGTTGCCGTTGTATTAGCGATAGTTGCTGCGTCGTAAGGATTCGTATCCGTTACACGGATAGAAAAAACTTGCGAGTTGGCTTCACTAGAGATTGAGATTTGATTGGATAACGCCCCATGAGAGATATCTAAATCCAAATCTTCTCTGACTTCATCTAAAATGATTGGGCCTACTATTATATCTTTATATGTATTGATCAATTGTACATTCGTGTTTATGTCTGCTTGCTGGATGACCTCTGATTGCTGTGTGCGGTTGACTAATAATTGCGTCGTTGAACTGTATTCAGGTACGGCTATAAAGAACGTATACAGTGCCGCTACCAAAACACCAATCAAGGTCGCATTAATGATCCAGGCCATTCGTTTCTTTATGATATCGAATAACTCGACTAAGCTGATTTCTTCTTCCATTGTTTCCTCCTGATGGTTATTGTTTTTATACTTTTATCACAAAATTTATCTATACTTTGTGCAAGTTATTTTATATTACCATAGACTTCATATATGTTTTAAGTGATTCTCATAAAGTTAGAAATTTCCTGTTAATGATTAGACATATTTTAGACATATTTCGTAACAATTATATCTTTACTTAGTAATTTTAGAACATTTTAGCAAAAAAAACATTCAAAGTTTCCTAAAGAAACTTTGAATGTTTTTTATGTTCAATTAATTATTATTGTATAAATCTCTCGTATATACTTTCTCTTTAACATCTTTAATGTCATCAGTAATTCTATTGGCGATAATGACATCGACTTCGTTTTTAAAAGATTCGATATCATTATTCACTTTTGAATTATAAAACGTATCTTCTTTAAGGACCGGTTCATAAACGACTACTTCGATCCCTTTTGCCTTGATGCGTTTCATGACACCTTGGATCGCACTTTGACGGAAGTTATCAGAACCTGATTTCATTACCAGACGGTAAATTCCGACTTTTTTGGGATTTCTGGCAATTACTTGATCGGATACAAAGTCTTTACGTGTACGGTTGGAATCGACAATGGCCCGAATCAAATTGCTCGGCACCTTGTCATAGTTCGCCAACAGTTGCTTCGTATCTTTGGGCAGGCAGTAACCACCATAACCGAATGAAGGGTTATTGTAATGGTCGCCGATACGTGGGTCTAAAGAGACACCATCAATGATCGATTTGGTATCCAGTTCGTGTACTTCTGCATACGTGTCCAGTTCATTGAAGTAAGCGACGCGTAAAGCTAAGTAAGTATTCGCGAAAAGTTTAACAGCCTCGGCTTCAGTTGAGTCCATCAGTAAGACAGGAATATCTTCTTTCTCAGCACCTTCGACAAGTAAATCAGCAAATTTTTGAGCAGCTGCTGATTTTCCGCCTACGATGATGCGGGTAGGATACAAGTTATCGTATAAGGCATTACCCTCACGTAGAAATTCTGGGGAAAAAAGGATGTTTTCAGTGTTATATTTTTTCCGCATGCTTTCAGTGTAACCTACAGGAACTGTTGATTTGATTATCATAGTCGCTTTGGGTGCATATTTGATAACATCTTCCATGACTGATTCAACGGCTGACGTATCAAAATAGTTCGTCTTGTCATCATAATTTGTTGGTGCAGCAATAACAACAAATTCTGGGTTGTGACCATAGGCTTCTTTTCTATCTGTGGTCGCTAGTAAGTCCAGTTCTTTGTTTGCCAAAAATTCAGAAATTTCTTTGTCTGCGATCGGCGACTGTTTATTGTTCACCATGTCTACTTTTTCTTTGATCAATTCTATCGCTTTGACAGTATGATTTTGTGCTAATAAAACGGCGTTGGATAAACCAACGTAGCCTAATCCTACGACTGTTATATTCATTTATTTCATTCCTCTCATGGTCAATTTATCTTTTCCAGTTTACCACGTTGTAATTTTTATAACAACGAAAAAAGAGCACTTAGAAAGTGCCCCTCTACAATTACAGTTCTAATTCATTTTTCAACTGGGTTCTTACACGACTCAATTCTTCGTCCGGAATGATTTCGTAATAGACCCCATTCATCATGGTCCCACTTCCGGTTAGCTGATCCTGTTCGATCGTATTTGCTGCTTTACGGTAATTGTTAAATACATCGACCATTTCGTCAAACGTCATATTCGTTTTCATTGAGTTGCCCATTGCGCTTAAGACACTTCGGTAATTCATAATGGAATCCAGTGAGGCTAAACTCTTCATTGCGCCTTCAATTACCTGACGCTGTCTGAATTGACGACCATAGTCTCCTTCAGGATCTTCTTTGCGCATACGAGTATACGACAACGCTTTTTCTCCAGCCATGTGCGTTGGTTCTCCTTCAACAAACTGATGGCCACCTTGGCTGAACGAAATTGGGGGAACAACGGTAATCCCTCCCACAGCATCGACCATCTGCTGCATGCTTTCCATGTTAACCGCAACGTAATAGTCCACCGGTACATCCAAGAGATTCTGGACAGTATTCATTGCCATGCTTGCTTTACCAAACGCATGCGCATGATTGATTTTATCTATTGTTCCATGTCCTATGATATCTGTCCGTGTATCACGAGGGATACTGAGAATGCTTGTCTTTTCGGTATTTGGATTGACAGCTAACAGCATCATCGTGTCTGAACGTCCATATTCCACTGAACCGTCTTCTTTATCAATACCTAACAGCAAAACAGAGAATGGATCTTC
Organism: Alkalibacterium sp. f15; assembly: GCF_049389645.1. Classification (GTDB taxonomy): domain Bacteria; phylum Bacillota; class Bacilli; order Lactobacillales; family Carnobacteriaceae_A; genus Alkalibacterium. The sequence goes on along the minus strand of NZ_CP186540.1, from coordinate 2,117,109 downwards.
GCCGCCATCGACAACTACCGGTTTTTCTGCACGGGCCTCATGTTCTTCTTGGTCGACTTCTTCATACATGTCATCTGTCGTGCTTCTAACGTCGCTAAATACTTGCCAAGCAACATAGCCTCCTATAGCGGTAAGTACCAGTAAGAACAAGAGAAAAAAACTGAGAACGATTTTACCAACTGATTTTTTCTTTTTAACGTTTTGATTACGCGTACGACGCGACTGATCATTCATAGCTTTCCAACTTTCTGTAATTTTTTCTTATCTATCTTAACAGTTTTTAATGACAACTCAATAATAAATCATCATATTACGATAACATCATTATACTATAATTCCGAAAATAACGCTATCGCCCCATTTACTGAGGCCATAGCGTTTTATCTATCTACTTATTTTCGTTGTAAACTGGCATATCAAATTTAAGATGTAAGTCAAATCTTTGAGATACTTCTACTAATGTATTCAAGGTATGCGTTTGTTTGTAACCCCAACCTATATCTGTCGCATATTGATGAAAGCCGGGATTCAAAGGATTCCATCTCATTTTATACAAGGTGTCTTGTTTGTGTGTTGCATGGTTGACATATTGTTTGGAAATCCATTCGGCACCACCCATTATAGCTTTATCCACCGTGTCCCATCCCATTTTATAGGCATATTCGGAACCGGATTTCAATGGTGAACTGTCAAAGGCGGCAATACCATACATATTATAAACTACTTTAGGCGTGACTGCTTTACCATCAACCTCTGAAACTAAGATACCTTTCGCTAAGGAAGACGATCCATTACCCGTCTCCAGTTTTGCATGCGCCAGTAAATAAATCTCATTTATATTGTAAAGTCGGCTAGCTTCCAGGAAGACATGTCCCTTCCCAGTTAAAACGCCACTGTTCCCGATTTCTTCATTAAGCTTCGCTTCATTGATGCCTGAAGAACCTGAAAGTTTGAGGAACTGCAGCAATTCATTCTCTAATGTATTCGTCACTGTGATAAAATCTCCGGAAACCCAGCCTAATTGACCGTTGCTAAATTTGATTTGATACCAGTTGTTACTTGCTTTAACAATTTCGTAACGTTGACCGTTACTCACGGTTGTAAAAATAGCATGATTAGTTCCTGGTCCTGATCTGACATTTAATGTAGCAACATTGATTCTTGCTATAGGTTTATAGGCCTCAGTAAATTCATGAGTGACACTATCTCTGTTGGTCTGATCAACAAATGCGCTTGATACCCAACCCGTTTTCGTCACACTAGATGATAGGTACGACACTTGGAGCCAACCATTCACTTCATTGATGATTGTGACTTCTTTGCCTGCAAAGATTTGGTCGATGATAGAGTGACCCGTTCCTGAACCACTGCGCACATTCAATGTACTTGCGGTAACTTTGCCTGTAATTGCAACTGATATCAGATCATTCTCGATACTGCTCAAGAAATTGTCAGGATTAAGATAATATAAGGTCTGCTCTCTTGATGCATTGACCCATTTCCCCCCTGCTTGCGTTTGAGGAGCACGTTTCATCTGTTCATTTAAAGCAGTCTCTAATGAGACCTGGTAATATGAATTTTGATAAGAAGCGTTGTTTGGTATTAAATTATTTTTAGCTAAAATTTTATATTTCTCAGCTGTGATATTCTCATTATATAAATTGGTTGGTCCGGCTATTAGTGCATCATAGCGTTCGACCGCTTGAGCGTACTGGTAGTTTTTATGGAGCGTGATGGCTTCTGACAACAATAGATTTGCCTGTTTAACAATATAATCTTCGATCCGTGTATCATCCGGATGATTTACTATCGCGTCTATAGCTACATACCAAGCTTTGATAGTGTTTTTTTCGTTTAAAATTTCTTGGTAGGCATAGTCAGAACTGAGTACTTTTAATGTTTCAACTCTTGATGCAGCAGCTCGATTCTTCAAGTTTTCTGGTAACCATGGACCTTTTAACACAATCTCATAATAGGTAAGTGCCACTTCGCTATTTCCTTTTGAAACTTGAGAATCTGCATAATTCAGCATACGAACTGCTGCTTTTTCGATGGCATCTTTGAACCGAGCATCATCCGGGTATGTGTTATACCCTTCCACAGCTTTACTCCACGCCGCTGAGACTCCAGATGCATTAATGGATTCGTTGTACAAGGCTACTTTCTTCGCTTCTTCAATTATGCCAGCCGCTTGATCTCTCGAACTCGTGGTTCGAGCCTTTATATCTGTCGGTAACCAGGGACCTCTCAACATGCCTTCATAATAGCTAAGCGCCCATTCGACATTTCCTCTTGTGACTAATAAATCTGCATAATTCAGCATACGAACTGCTGCTTTTTCGATGGCATCTTTGAACCGAGCATCAGTCGGGTATTTGTTATATCCTTCGACGGCTTTACTCCATGCCGTTGAGACGCTTGATGAATTAATGGATTCGTTGTACAAGGCTACTTTTTTGGCTTCTTCGAGCATGCTTAATGCTTGATCTCTCGAATTCGTGGTTCGACTCTTTATATCCGTCGGTAACCAAGGACCTCTCAGCATGCCTTCGTAATAGCTAAGCGCCCATTCGACATTTCCTCTTGTGACTAATAAATCTGCATAATTCAGCATACGAACTGCTGCTTTTCCGATGGCATCTTTGAACCGAGCATCAGTCGGGTATTTGTTATATCCTTCGACGGCTTTACTCCATGCCGTTGAGACGCTTGATGCATTAATGGATTCGTTGTACAAGGCTACTTTTTTGGCTTCTTCGAGCATGCTTAATGCTTGATCTCTCGAATTCGTGGTTCGACTCTTTATATCCGTCGGTAACCAAGGACCTCTCAGCATGCCTTCATAATAGCTAAGCGCCCATTCGACATTTCCTCTTGTGACTAATGAGTCTGCATAATTCAGCATACGAACTGCTGCTTTTTCGATGGCATCTTTGAACCGAGCATCAGTAGGGTACGTGTTATACCCTTCCACAGCTTTGCTCCATGCCGTTGAGACGCCAGATGCATTAATAGATTCGTTGTACAAAGCTTCTTTCTTGGCTTCTTCGATCATGCTTACCGCTTGATCTCTCGAATTCGTGGTTCGACTCTTTATATCCGTCGGTAACCAAGGACCTCTCAGCATGCCTTCATAATAGCTAAGCGCCCATTCGACATTTCCTCTTGTGACTAATGAGTCTGCATAATTCAGCATACGAACTGCTGCTTTTTCGATGGCATCTTTGAACCGAGCATCAGTCGGATATTTGTTATACCCTTCCACAGCTTTGCTCCATGCGGTCGAGACGTTTTGTGCATTGATCGATTCGTAATACAATATATCTGCACCTGATGTCGTACTAGCTGTTCTAACATTATATGATTCTAACTCTTTCGATTTCTCTTCTACAACTTCTGTGACAGTCAAGCTTTCTTGAGTGACTTCTTCTTGTTCTGAAAATTCATCATTGCCGTCATTTGTCTCAGTACTTGAATCCGTCGATTTATTAACAGATGAAACTTCTTCGCTCTCGGTAACTTCATCTTCAGTAATGCTTTCTATCGAGTCAGCCATTTCCAAATCGTTGTTCTCAATGACTTCAACACTATCCAATTTATCTATTTCACTATTGTCCTGGTCAATATCTTCTTGAACGACGTTTTCAGAATCTGTCTCTATCGTAGTAACAGAATCATAATATTCAAAGATGGAAATAGATGAATACTCCCTTATTAACTCATCACTCATTACCCAGTCTTCTGGCAATTGATTATTTTGTGCCATTTCAAGATTATTTTGAACTTGGTCCATCAAATTTTCGTCTAAATCTAAATATGTAATAAATATGTCATAGATACTTGCAGCTAATTCATATTCACCTTCATTATGTACGTTAATAGTGATGTCTAATAATTCATCAATATTAGTATCCTGATCGATATCAACCAACGTATCCATTAATAGAATTTGCCAATCTTGTATAACAATATCTTCAGATTGATAATTTATTATATCGTTGTTCTCTTCTGTAGCTTCAACCTCTATCGACGGGGCTAAAGCGGCTAAAATCGCGCTACTATATAAAAAGTATTTTAGTTTGAACGTTTTTTTGTTGGACTGTTTCACTATTTTTCCGCCTTTCTTCTTGTTATTATTGATGATTCTTCGAAATTATAGCATAAATATACAGAATGTATGGTATTCAATTGAAATAATGATACTTTTATGTCTTAAATACAACAATTGTTTGACAAATAAGAATATTTTTCAATATATTGTATAGTAATGTTTGATCATCAACCTCGTTTTTTCGAAAAAAAAACCAAGATCAAGCCATATAAATCAGCTTTGATCTCGGTTATATATTATTTTAGAATTTTTACTTATTAGTATAAATTGTCACTCTCTATTTTTTTCTCTTAACGTTTTTCCATATTTTTTTGAGTAACAACCATAAACTACGGTTAACAAATAATATTAATAAGAACAATCCAATACCTGCCATTATTTCGTAATACACAGGGACATCAAAGAATAGAAGAGCTATATGCAAAGAAATGATTACTAAGTTTTGAATAAGTAACTTCCAATTGATCGTCATATCGATATATTCCCTTGTATCATATACCCTTAGGATCCAGATAATAAAGAATGAAAGCATTGAAGAAATACCTGCACCAATGATACCGAACTGTGAAATAAGAATGTAGTTTAACACCAAACTTACTAATCCACCATAAACAGAAGTCTTGAATACTCCTTTTGTTTTTTTCGCAGCAATATAGTTAGTACCTAAAAAACTTGAGAAACTTGAAAATACAGCACCTAATAGTAGAAACGGCACAACGACCCACGCTTCATAATAGTCAGCCGCAAACAAGAAACTGATCCCAGGTTTTAATACTATCAAAATAGCCGCAATGCCTATAAATAATAAGGACGACAGATAATTAAAAACATTAGAGTAGAAATCCGACTTGTTTTCACTGTCGAATTCTTCAATTGCCGATAACTGCCAGGCTTGCATGAATATTTGAATGAAGATTTTGATTAAAGATGGTATTCTACTTGCTACTGCAAATAAACCGTTAGCTCCGATACCTATAAAAAATCGAATAAAATATCTACTTGAGGCATTGATCAACCACCACATCAAAGTATTTGGAATTAAAGGAACGGAATAAAATAACAGTAATTTCATTACAGGTTTTTTTATTAATGACAAATCAAAATGTCTATATGCCTTCGTACTTAAAACTAAATATATTATAGATATGAGGTATGCTAAAATCATTGATACAAAATAACCATTTACACCAAGTCCAAATACAACTAAAAACAAGATATTAAGTGTACCCGTTGAAATAGTTATTAAAATTCCATTGATCGCAAATTTCTTTATTTCGCCAATAGCTCGAGCGTATTCTGCGAAAATACGTTCTAACATCTGCATAAACAGGATGATGTACATAAACATGACGAAAGTTGAATCGTCAAGTAAGTTGAGCCAAATGATTAACGGATAAAATAATAAGGCAATCAAAAAGCCAATGATTGCTATATATAAAGCATTCATCATTACACTGTCTGTTTCATTTTTATCATCCATTATAAATCTTAAAACAGCATCAAATATACTAGCTGACACTATAGGTAATAACATACTTACTGTCGTAATTACTAAATCAACCGTTCCAAACTCAGCAGTTGATAAATAATACGTATAAACAGGGACTAGGAAAAAAGAGATTAATTTACTTCCTAGTCTACCTATGGCAAAAACAAATGAATTGCCTAATAATTTTTTGTATGAATTCATCTTAATTATTTATACAAGAGATAATTCTTATATAAATATCCTCCTTAATATATATAGCATGAAACTCAGTTTAGTAATTGATCCAATTTGTAAAATTGGTTTTCTGCTTCAGTACATTGCTTTGAAATATCAATAGCACTATAATCTTCTAATTGAGAAACAACACTAGCCGTATCTAATTGTTCAATTTCGTTTATATGAGTGTACTTACCCTTAAAACCAATATCGTTTAACACATTCAATGTCTTACTGCTATATATAAAAGGATATAATGGTTTATTGAATAATAAACCCAGTATAACTGAATGAAATCTTGTGGCCACAACACCACTCGAGTTCTCAATAATGCTAAGTGCCTCAACCATGTTTCCATTATAATTATAAGAACTTACTCCGCTTAAAGAGCTGCCCTTCTCTTCAAAATAATTCTTTATTTTATTTATTGCGATTAAATCTCCTTCGTACTCACAAAAACTCATTAAACTAACTTTATAATTTCTAGCTTGTGCATCTACTATAATATTGTAAACAGCATTGATATAGTGATCCTCTTGCATTTTCAAGGCAGCCCTGTTGCTCAAATCTATTATAGATATAACAATATATTTTTCGTCATCCGTATTCTTAATGCTCAAATCATTTTTAGTATCCATCGTAAAAACAACATCAGGTGCGTACCTTACGTTGTTATTCTCAGAAAACAAATCATATGAATATTTTTCCCTAAAACAAACATCATTTACTTGCTTAAAGACCTCTGTATAAGAAGTCAGATAATCCTTATCCTGAAATGGACCAAAATTACTCCCTATTATATAATAATTCCGACTTGATAATACCATTTCATTGTAATTCTTTACTTTTGATTTCCAGTTATCATCTTGAATAAAAATTGAACCCCCAATGTTAACAGTTCCTAAAGAAGAATCAATAATCTTTTTTCTCTTAGAAATAAATTCAGGGATCTCAATTGAAAATGTTCGATTCACTTTTTTAATTATTCTTTCTATCAAAAAGGGTTGAAATGCTTTTAAATTTGTAATCTTTTCAAAGGGCTTTGCTTCTTCTTCAGAACACTCTATGAAAAATTGCACATCAGGATATCTTTCGCAAAGGATTTTAATGAATAAATCATCACCCAAATTAATTTTCGTGAAAGCTTTAATTAACATCTTTTTCATACTATTACCTACTTTATCATTTTCTGTATCTTAATCGAGCGTATATATTCATTACAGACGTTACTGTTTTGTTGAGATTATATTTTAATAAAAACAATAAAATCTTCTCAACTTTAGTTCTAACATCACTTAATTCTAGCAGATCAACCGACTTCATTACGTCAGTATCGTTAAAGATTTTTTTTGATACGTCTTTCTTAGTCTCTTTTTTCACATTACCTCGAATGTATAGATTACGTAATTCAATTATCATCGCGTTAAAATATAATTTCGCTATATTTTTTTTGAATTCTTCTTCCATTTCCCAGCTAATAAACATATGTTTATATTCATCTATCACTTCTTTTTCATTGTCAAAGCGATTTTCAAAATACGTATTGACAGCAGAATCTTCTCTCGTTCTATCGTAAATGTACACTATATCCTTGGTAATATAAATATCAGATAACACTGCATATGTTTTAAAGTTAAAAATTGCATCTTCTCCCATATAATGGTTAGAAAAGCTTATGTTGTTTTTATGGATAAAATCCTTTTTATATATTCTAAAACACAAACTTTTTATATTCACACTCTCAAAATCGGAAAAGTTTTTTCTGAACTCGTTTTCAGAGTAGTACCCTTCCAGCGTAGGAATACGTTTGATTTTAGACATGTTTTTATCGCGTCTTAATTCTAAGAAGCCTCCAGATACGACATCAGGAGAATGCGTTTTAATAATATCTACGTATTTTTCTAACGTGTTTTGAGGAAGTAGATCATCCCCGTCAACAAATAGAATATACTCGCCTTCAGCAACGTCCAGTCCTTTTTGTCTCGCTAAACCAGGCCCAGCGTTTGATTGTGAAATAAACCGAATATTTGAGTGCTTCGCACTGTACTCTTTAATAATAGCTAAAGAATCATCTTTAGATCCATCATCTACCATAATCAATTCCCAGTTATCATATGATTGTTCCATAATACTATCGATTGTTCTCTTTAAATAATTTTCTAAATTGTACACAGGTATGATGATGCTGATCTTGGTCACATGAATTCTCCTTGCATAGTATGAACTTTATAGAGGGTTCTTATTTCGACTCTTTCTTAAAAACTTAAGTTTGCTAATATAATATTTAATAAAACTACCTATATAATACGCGTACTGATTTTTTGCTAAAGCATTGACCTTTGACTTACCCGGATTAATTGGAAATTCTAATAATTCGGGCCATTTTCTTTTAATTATTTCTTCCTGAAAAGAGTGATTGACTCTGTCTTTTCTGCTTAAACTAACCCATAGCTCGATTAAATAGTGACAATTAAATAAGTAATACGGATCTGCAAAGACATCATAATTTTTTGCGTTATTGGGAAGCCACTTTCCTGACCTGTGTTCCCAAAAAAACAAATCATAAAGAGATACATTGTATTCATTTTGTGCATCTTTCATCCACTTGGCGACATGATTTTTATTTTCTTTTGAAAAATTGTGTGTTTTAGTAGTCAGATAACCTAAGGTTGCCATGCTTTCCGGAAGATTCTTCCCAAAATTACTTTTCAATATAGGTATTATATCGCCGCTTAAGAATGACCGCTCGCTTAAAGATGACAAGGATAGTGTTAAGCCGTTTTCCAAGATTCTTCTATTTTGCTGTTTATCTAACAACACACTTAACTCATCAAGTTGTTCTTTTGAAATAGTTTCACGCTCTAATGCTAAATGCTCTAAATGATATTTCTCAGCAATCATTTTAGGGACTTTCATATCCCAATTTTCCGAGTCACCCTTGTTAAAGAAAGTATACATAGGTATAGACTCAATATCCTCTTTTAAAAAAGCCAATAAAGTGCGGCTATCTATGCCTGATGTAAGTGGAAGTGCTAATTTTCTTTCTTTAATGACCGTTTTCAATACATTATCAATTATAGAAATGGTTTCATCCAGTACATCTTCATATTCCTTAAGTTCAATTGTTTTATTCGGATAAAAACGTACCATCGCAGACTTTTTCATGCTCAAATAGTGATTGGGTATTATCATTTTTATTTCATCATACATGGTCAAGTTATAGGGTAAGGGATGTTGTTCCTCCGCCATGTTCTTTATTTTAATTGCTTCTTTCGAATAACCATACTGGTACATATTGGCTAATTCTAAAGAGTCGGAAGAAACACTCTTTTGATCACTTTTCCCCTCTGTATAGTATATAGGAATCGAACATGTCGCATCAGGTATTATATGAAAAAAGGTGTCTTTTTGATAGTAAAAAATAATAAACCTGCCTAACAGGTATCTGCTTTGATTTAAAATTTTGTCAAAATCTTTTAGTTTTAACAATTCATCTGCAATATCTTGATTTGATTTAGACGGTTCTTTGCAGTCCGTAGCATACCCCATTAGAAGTATTTTACTATCTTGATCATCTGATATATGAAGTGAACAGTCGTTATAGTGAAAATAATAATCTTTTATTCTTATATTGTTTTTATAATTAGCATAAAGTTTATCTGTTAGTAAATAAGCATAATCCATAATATTCATCCCATCTTATTGATTTATTCGGAAAGGGTTGATTCACATTTCTCTCTCTCGGTATATTGTATAAAACTAATAATAATCCCCCAAAATACCCACTGCCACTCTATAAATATATTAGAAGCCGAAGAAATTGAAGACGCTAAAAATGAAATGGCGTATATCAACAAAACCATGGATGTATTTTTTATAAACGAATCAGAATTATATTTATAATTCAAATATAATTTCCTGACAATATAGATATACATTATAGTATATAGCATGAAAATGATGACTCCATAGCCAACTAGTATCTCCATAAACCAATTGTGTATATTCATAGCATCAATATCTTCCACAAAAGGTCTGTTTGCCATCCAATATTCAATGTTTCCAGCACCTACACCAAATCCATATGTCTGGAGTAAAAATGCAAACCCATTTATCAGTAAATTTATACGATATCTATTAGATCCGCCATCTCTGAATAAGCTAGTCTGAATGAGCCCATACAGATCAAATAACTGCTCTCTAATAGTCGACGAAACAAGTAAAACAAATACAAAAGCGATCACGATTGCTAGACTATACTTGAAAAACTTTCGAGATAAATTTAAATTCAATATATTTAATATTAGAAAAACACTAATTCCTATTATTAAACCTAATTGATTGCCTCTAGAGCCACCATGCGATAATAATAACAGGCCAGAAATCATATGTAATACACTATATAGTTTCAACCAGTGATTTGTACTTATTAATAATATCAATAGACCAATAAAAATCCCCGTCAATAGCAACGTCGCGTAATCATTTATGTTCCCAAAAGTAGTGATGGCTGCTCCAACACGATTATGTTTCCATAAATAATTACCCGTAACGACCTCATACCAGCCCAACATTTGATGAAAACTAGTCATGAGAAAAACGATAATAAATAGAGTCTTGATATCTTTTTTTGAACGCATATTAAATGTGATATAAAAAATCGACAATGCACCTGTTACAATAAAAAACATCCCGAATAACCATCTAGATCTACTTTCAACCCAAAAAAATGAAGTGAAACCGTAAATTACCCATGCAAAATATACTAAATGATAAAAATTTAGGTTGTCAGATAATGAAATTTCTGTTTTTGGATCTTTAATCGCTACTTTATAAAAAAACATTATAGAAATTAAAACCAAAGTCATTCTGTAAGCGGACATTTGGGCTACTCCTAAGGGTATGGCCAATAATTCAGTTCCTAAGAAGACAGTTATGACTAAAACGTACGTCAGAAACTTCACACTCTTCACTCCCTTCAAAATGTTTTTAGAGTTTCTATAATTCAATAATTTTAATGGATTTATTTCTGTAAGCCTTTAAATGTTTCCTTTGTCTCAAGTACCAGTCTTTGGACGTAACGTTTCTTTTGATTACGAGTACAAATTCTTCATAAGAATTGTTAAGCGGTAAATGATTGATTTCATCAGATAACATAATTTCTTTTTCTTCTAATTGTTCAATTGCTTCGGAGATGCCCTCTACAAAAGAAGCTTGGGATATTATAGCCACAGATGAGTAGTTTGACTGCAACATATCATAAATTATTTGATCGCTCGAATCCTGATTATTGTATTTCAAATGAAGATCATGACTGTTCCACCCATAAGTAAAACTATAATTGATTGTTTTATTTAATATATTCCAAACAAAAATCGCAATAGCACTCAAAATAAGACTTAAAATGAAGAATAGCCCTACTTGACGCACAATTCCTCTAAGTGAAATGTCATTAGTTTCACTTGTCAAGGGATTCATTTTAAATATTTCAGGATCTGAAATATAAAAGTTCCTATTATTACTTATTGTTCTCTGACTGGACATTTCATATTTCCAGTCATATTGTGTTTCAATTCTGGCAAATCTGCTTCCACCAGGATCCATCCCGAAACTCACGTCCAGAAAACTATCGTTATCGTTTTCTAAATCCTCAAGAGTATTTTCAATATCTGGATCATTATTTATATTTAAATCAATTAAATAATCACTAATCCCAAAATGCGAATCCACAACACTCACATTACCGCTCGCTGGCTCTACTTCTACAGTTAAAAAGTAATTACCCGATTCCTTATCGTATAATAAAAGATCCCTGTTTGCATTTGTTAAACCGAGTAGACTCTCTAGTGGATTAAAACTTTCATCTAACTCATCCATGGAATTAAAATTATCAATAAAATTCAAAGTGGAATCATTATTAACACCAAGAGAAAAATCGCCAGCAAATCTGTCCCACTCGTGAATCTCATCAATTAGTTCGCTAGGCAGGGCTGGATATAAGGAAATATTCTCATAATCAGCATCGGCATATATATCTATAGTTCCAATTTTAATTTCACTTTCTAGTTCTTCATCCGTAGCTATTTCTTCTGAAGCAATATTTTGAAATAAAAAGTATAACACTGAAAAGATAAGTGTCATTAAAATAGTCAGACTCAAAAGGATCCATTTATTATCTTTAACCATGGCCCATAAATCTTTAATAAAATCGAGAATATTCACTTTCACACTTCCTTCTTAAATCATGTAAGATTGTATTTTATTTTTCAAAAAGTCATTATACAATTCAGCAGAAGTTTCATTTGTAAACTTTTGCTTCACTAATCGTTCTTTGATAGTATCTAATTGTACATTACGTGGCTTGTAGTCAACAATTTTAGTTGCCCATTTTTCAGGGTCATCGATTGGAATAAATTTCACTAAATCTAATTTCAAATCGCTTTCTTTCGTGATCGTATCAGACATATAAGTCATAGTTCCAGAGGCCTGTGCTTCTATAGAAACAGTAGGTAACCCTTCATAGAAAGAAGGGAGTGCAAAGATATCCATTACTTTATATAATTTATGAATGTCGTTTCTTCTACCCAGGAACTTAACGTGCTTAGATAATCCTTTTTCATGAACGAGTTTTTCAATATCCGGTTTTAAAACGCCTTCTCCGATAAACAACCATACAAAATCAACGTTTTTGTCGTTTAATTCACTGATGATTTCCACCATAAATGGATGGTTTTTTTGTCTTTGAAATCGAGCAACGCTTCCTATGATAAGGGTGTCAGCACTTATACCGGGCAATATTTCACTTCTCAGTTTATCTAATTCACTTTTTTCAATCGTTTTTGAAAAATTATCCACATTAATACTGTTGGGTATATGCATAATCCTTCCATCTTTGATCAGTTTGGAGCCAAAAGTGAATTCTGATGCTTTTATACCGCAGGATGCATACTCTATCTTGATAGTATTGTTGATTATGCGGTCAAGTTTACTTTGTAATCTTTTTTTCTTAACTTCATCTGCATCTGTATGAGCATGTACGATAAACCTTTCAGGAGAGAACTTCTTGCTTAGATAATAAAAAGGTAGCATCCTATGGCCTTGAATATGAGAATGAATAATAAACTTATCCGGTTGATTTTCATATACCTTCAAAACTTCACTCTTAAACATTTTGAATCCTTTTATCTTCGGATTTGGGACTTTATAAATCTTCCCCCCCGTATTCTCGATGGCTCTCTTAAAAGGTTCCTCTACCTCTTCAAAACTTATAACGTCAAATACTACATTTTCATCACAAAGAGCTAAAGCTTTATTCTTAATAAAAGAAGATATACCGCCTTTAGATCCACTCATAATATGCAAAACTTTTATTTTCCGACACACGACTAACCACCCTAACTACTCTTTTAATAAGTTATATAAAATTATTATTGCATATTATTTTTATCGATCACTTTACAATATAATTGACCTAATTCATCTGACAGAATATCCCAGTCGAATTTATCGACTTGAGTTAATGCATTCAATGATATTTCATCATAATTATCAATTATTTTTATGATTTTATCTGCTATATCTTCAGGATTTTCTGAATCCACACCATAGCCAACTATTCCCTCTTCAAATTGTCTATGAAACCCCTGTTCCTTAGAATAAATGACTGGCAAACCTTGACTCATTGCCTCCGGGTAAACTAAACCAAATGTTTCTCTGAAAGATGGCAGAATAAAAATGTCATTGTTTTTATATAGATCAATTAAACCTTCTTTTTCTATATGTTCAATGACTTCCATTTCTTGATTATTCTGCTTATTCATTTTATCGAGATACTCTTTTTCAATCACTTTCCCGACAAAAGTTAATTTGACATCCTTATTGTATTTACTTTTTAAAATTTGAGCTGCTTTAATACTGCCGATTTGATTTTTCCTTTTTCTTATCTGACCTACTGAAAGTAATTTCAATTGTTTGTTTTCATCTAATCTTCTAGCTGCTGCTTTGTTCTTGTGCCAGAAATCATCAATACCATTTGGAATAATATGGGACTTTTCGAGCACCATTACTTTTGTTTCTTCATTTTTTATATATTTATTACAAAGATTAAGTTTACTGGATTCCGATAAAAATATGATTTCTGATGCATTCTTCAGTATGTTTATACCTCTTCCACGAAGATTGATTCTTATTTTAAAGAAGTTCTCAACATCGGTATCATTTCTAACCGTAACTATATACGGTATATCATATTTTTTAAACAATTTAAATGCGATATTACCATCCGTAAATAATGTATGCGCATGAATGACATCGTACTCTCTCACATCTATCAAACTTTTTAATTTACTATATATTTTAAACTGCTTCCAAGTATAAAAAAACTTATGGTATTCATTGAAGGTTACTGGTGAATATACTTCATACTTGGAGGTATAAATCATCTCTGAATGTTTCGCTTTTTTTATAGGCATAAATATTACATTCTCAAACATATCAGGCAATTTATCGATAAGATTCTCATGTAATTTCGAAGTTAAAAAGTTAGAATTAATGTGGAGTACTTTTGTCATCCTTGACCTCCGTTTTATTAAGCTTCAAAGCAACGGTTATTATCTTATGTATCATTATAAATAATGATCTTACAAAAGACAGTTTTTCTATTTTGTATAAAACAACCCACTGATGTTTCAGTAATTTAATTTTATTGGAAGATAGCGATTCACTTCTAACTCGGTAAATTGAATTGGTCTCATGCAAGCCATAAACATGTCCAGCCTCTTTGATGACTTTTAACCATAAAGCAAAATCATTACGCCTTTTAATTAATGGTGCATAATGTTTGCCCAACTGTTTTGCATTATATATAATTGTAGAATTTCCCGGACAGTATTTTAAAACACCATTATAGTCTAATTGATCTCTAACTCGTATTATCTTCTTTATTTCACTGTGTTCATTCATTTCAGCATATTCAGTACAGGTAAAGTAGTATTTATTGGCCTTCATAAATTGAATTTGATCTTCGAGTTTATTTGGCGTCCATAAATCGTCACTATCCAAAAAAGCCAGATATTCTCCTTTAGATTCTTCGATAGCTGTATTTCTGGCGAAAGCCGCACCAGAGTTATTGGGCAATTTTATAAGCTTAATTCTAGAATCATCTACAGAAGCAACTGTCTCTACTGTATTATCTGTTGAACAATCATCTACTATTAAAAGTTCCCAATTGGTGTATGTCTGTTTTTGTACTGAGGTGATCGCTTCCCCTATAAATTCTTCAGAATTATATGCAGGCATTATAATGGATACTAAATCATCAATAAAATCCACTGAAGGTTTCATAATATTACTCCTTATTATTTCTTATATTTTTATTCATTTTGTCAACAAACCCACATAAAATCATATGCAACGTACGTTTATCTATACTAACCAAATTTATAAAATCGACAAAAGCCTGTACTGCATGTGAACCTTCTCAGCACTGTATGTGGAACAATTAGCAAAGCTAATTTTTTTGATTGTTTTATCTTCTACATTATACTATTTATTGTCATTTTTATTTATTTTATTGGCAAATTGTCTTAATTTATTTAACAGCGGTCGTCTGTTTTCTCCTACTAGACCAATAAGTTCAATGAACACTTCTAAACCAAATAATAAAGCAATGGTTATCAAGATTGAACCGATCAATGAAGATAATGGATAAAGTAGCGCGATCATGGAAAATATGCCGGCAATCAGATATATGACTAAAACCGTTTGTTTATGTGTCAAGCCTAATGTCATAAGCCTGTGATGCATATGATGCCGGTCGGCACTAGACATAGGCATACTATTTAATTTCCTTCTCAGCATGGCATAAACAGTATCAGTGATCGGTATACCTAAAATAACTATTGGAATTATCAAAGTTATCAGCGTAACATTTTTCAGTCCATATAAAGACATCACAGATATCATGAATCCTAAAAATAATGCGCCCGTATCTCCTAAATAGATTTTTGCTGGATAAAAATTATACGGTAAAAATCCGATTATTGCCCCCACTAAAGTGAATATCATGATACTGGTTATGAAACTAGTGTTTTCCAAAAAGAAAACACCAATTATTCCCATAGTACCTAAAGCTATTATGGATATCCCACTGGCTAAACCGTCTAACCCATCGATTAGATTAATGGAATTCGTGATAGCTAACACCCAGAAAATAGTGATCGGAAATCCTATCCAAGTGGGCAAGTACACAAAATCCATAAAAGGAACACTTACTTGTACTACAGTTAGATCGTTTGCATAAACTATAATCATAGCCGCTACTATTAATCCCAACATTTTCGCTTTAGGACTAATTTCTTTGATATCATCGACGATCCCTGTTAAAAGGACAATAGTTGCAGCTATGAAAATCGGAAAGCTTATACTTAACTCAACAGGTTGTAAAACAAAGATTGAAAAAAAGAAAGCAAGATATATCGCGAATCCTCCCATAGATGGCATAATTGTCTTGTTTACTCTTCGTTTATTGGGGACATCTACTGCCCCTATTTTAAAAGCAAGTTTCCTCACAATAGGCGTTAAAATTAAACTGAGTATAATTGTTAATAAAACATTTATAAAAATTTGATAGACATCATACATAAATTTTTCCTTCCAGTTCATTAGAATTTACTTTTTCTTTAATCGAAGGGATTATACCATACAAAAAAACGAATAAGAGAAACAACCAAAAAGATGGGTTTAAATAACCACCTTTAGCCATATTCATAGTTATGAACAATATACCTGTAGTTAAACTATTTAATATTATATATCCTGTTAACCCCAGATAAGGAATGAATCCTATTAAACCAAAATCACTTATTACGTAAGCATAAATATTGGTGATCGGCGGGGTATGACCAATTCCATTCCCAAATATCAGTCGTTCGTTTTCGACATAAATCCAGCTTTCAATAATGCGGTTATAAGCAGAACCATCCATGCCCGATAAAATATTGATTGTTCTTTCTATAATCGTAACGTATATAATATCCCATAACATAGCTAGTATTAGTGTCATCGGTATAACAAGGTACCACACTTTTTTTGTCCATTTAATATTGCCTTTTATTGTATTAACAAGAAGATAACTGAAACCTGTAATTAAAAAGATAAATATCATACTGTAACTGAAGGTTAATAATATTCCTAACATCAATATAATCAGTATGTACCCTTTTTTACTTTTATTAAAGAACAGATTGGCAAAAAAAATGGTGTTAAGGTAATGACCCAAGTGAGCTGGCTCAGAAAATATGCTTCTCATTCTGACAATACTGTCATTGCCAGCATAATAATAGCTTCTATAATCTTGTCGCGTATATGTCCAAAAAAATCTAGATATATGATGATTGTCTGTGTAGATAGCGACGATAATTATGATCCCTATTAAAATAGTTAAAACAGCCAAATAGTTATTCACATTGATAAACTTCTTTTTCAGATCATTATTATTTATAAAGTTGAAACATACTATGATCGATATTAAATAAAAAATCACTTTTATAAAAGAAGCCAAAATCCTTTTATCGCTGATCCAATAATCATTAAATATATATGATAATAAGATAGTTAAAAGTACAAGGCCAATGAAACTCGCAATAATCTTGTATTGAAACTGAGAAATTTCAAATTTTCGCATTAGTATAATTATTAATACACTCATCGCTAATGTAATATCCCCAAATGATGAATACAGTATAGTCCAATCACTTATTAGAAAAGTAGTGGCGACAAATAACAAGACTGCATAGTTGAAAAGATTCGGAGTGAAATTGTTGACTCTATTTTCATTCGATAAGAACCTCACTTCTTTCACTCCTCTTTGTTTAAGAATGTATTTATAGCTCTAACAATTCTTCCACTCGCTAGTCCATCTCCATAAGGATTAATAGCTTTAGACATCTTCTTGTATCGTTCTTTATTGATAATTAGTTCATTCACTTCTTCTATTACTCTCTTTTTATCTGTTCCGATAACTCTCAACGTTCCTGCGTCTAAACCTTCAGGCCGTTCTGTCTTGTCTCTCAAGACTAATACCGGTATATCAAGCGCAGGGGCTTCTTCCTGCAAGCCGCCAGAATCGGTTAGTACTAAGTAGGCTTTGCTGATGACCTGATGAAAGACATCCACTTCAAGAGGTTCTATCAAGTGGATCCGTTCGTGGTTGCCCAATATTTCTTTGGCTAACTTTTGAACGGTCGGGCTTAAATGAACTGGCAACAGTACTTCTACTACTGAGTGTTCATTTACTACTTCCAACATCGCCTCAAAAATATTAGTCATAGGCTCGCCATAATTTTCTCTTCGGTGTGACGTAAGTAAAATCCATTTCTGATTCGGTTTCGAATCCATCAAGTCCAGTGCCGGGTGTTTACTTTGACTGTCTCTGGTGTAGTGAATCGCATCAATAACGGTGTTGCCTGTGACAATTATCCGATTTTCATCTTTACCTTCTTGGAGAAGGTTCTCTTTTGTCGTTTCTGTCGGAACAAAGAAAAGATTAGTAATTGTATCTATCAACTGTCTATTTCCTTCTTCAGGAAACGGGAAATAGATATCATGTGTGCGGAGTCCGGCTTCCACATGTCCAACAGGGATTTTTTGGTAATACGCTGCTAGAGCAGACGCAAAGCTGGTAGTTGTATCACCATGGACCAAAACCATATCGGGTTGTTCATCGATAAAAATCGTTTCGATCCCTTTAAGTACATCAGCCGTTATATCTGAGAGAGTCTGATTCTGTCTCATGATGTCTAAGTCATAGTCCGGTTTGATATCAAAAACTTTCAAAACCTGATCCAACATTTCTCGATGCTGAGCTGAGACAATGATACACGATTCAAACTTCTCCTGATGTTTGTTTAATTCGAGAATGACTGGTGCCATTTTGATAGCCTCAGGTCTTGTCCCAAATACTATCGCAATTTTCTTTTTTTCCATCCTGTCTTTTCTCCATTCTGAAATTGTTCGCTTTATTTATAATTCTTTTTTTTGTTACACAATTACGATTTATTTTACCATAAAAAGAACCTTTACCGACAAACATTTCAGAATTGTCATAATCTGGTAAAGGTAAGTGTCTTCTTAGTCATATTTCATTTAGTTATTTGTTTAAACGCTGTTTCAGTCTTGCGGCCAGGACAAAGAGTTTATCTTTCAATGTGATGCTTTCAAGTTTTTTCAGTTGTTTCTTTCTTTCCGGGTTCACGTCGCTTTTGAGTAGGCCGTTGTAGATCGAAAGCAGCTGGCGTTTGATGAGCTGCTTCTGCTGATCAGAGTAAATTACTTTTTGATACTCCTTTTCCAGTGCTTCGAACACGTTGAGATAGGAATCAAAGGATCTCAGTTTGTGTTTCTTGGTGTGCTCCGTCATCGTTGAAGCGATGCGGTAACGGCGGTGATAAAAGTTGTTATCTAAGTAAGTCATTTTTTTCGTGTTCGCAAAGAGTAAGGTCGTGAAGTACTCGTCTTCGTGCAGGACGCCCTCTGGAAAAGCTAAGTTGTGTGCGTCGATGACTGTTTTCTTGACTAAGTACAGGCACGGTGACGGTGAGAAAGACTGTCTGTTTTTGATGACTGCTTCTTCATCTGTATAGAGCTGTTTATGTTTTAATGTACTGGAAAAGTCATAATTATTTTCGGTTATCAGTGCCTGGTCGCCTTCATAAAACGCCACACCATTAAAGCGGACCAGTTCGGCTTCTGTTTTTACGGCTTGATCCACTAGTTCTTGAAGAGCTTCTTTTTCCATCCAGTCATCTGAATCCATGAAGTAAATATATCTTCCCAGGGCTATTTTCAAGCCTTCATTGCGTCGTGTGCCCTGACCTTTGTTCGTTTTATTTTCGATCAGCTTGATGCGTGACCGGTATTGTTTAAGTAGGTAGACGGTCGCATCAGTCGACGCATCGTCCAGCACAATGATCTCTATGTTTTTGTAAGTCTGATTCATTAAGGAGTCCATGCATTCCTCGACATATCGTTCAACGTTATAGGTGGGGATGATGATGGACACTAATGGTTGCGTCATTTCCTTATTCCTTTCTTCTATATAATAGGGCGATTTATTTCATAGCGCGTGCGCGCTGTAACTCCAGTTTCAAACGTTTGAATTCGCCTGTTATCAGTAAGCCGACAACCCAGACGCTGACGAACACGAGCCCTTTGACGACCAGGCTCAGGAAAATATTCAAAGGTAACTCCGGCAGTAGCCAGAACGCGGCGACTTGCATGATTGCCAGGTACACTGGTTTGACTAACACTTTAAAGAATTCGAGCAGGCTGGACTGGAACATTTTGATGAGCAACAAGTAGTTGGCTTGAATCAGGTTCAAGCTGAACGATAAGACCAAGAAAGCTGCAACATATTCGATCTGTCCCATCAGGATCCCGATCACGATCCCGGTGACATTAAAAACGGTCGACAAGACACCTGAAAGCAATAACAAATCGGTACGGTTCCCCGACTGAAAGATGCCCCCAGTACTCGAGAGGATCATCTGGATCCAGATCGACAAAGCCAAGATTTGAAAGGCTAGGACACTGCCGTCCCATTGGCCACCGAACAGGAACAGGATCACTTCTTCTGCAGAGAAGAACAAAAAGACGGAAAGAGGCATGCCTAAAGTTGCCAGCAGATTGGAGATGCGCAGATAGACGCGCTTGATCCGGTCTTTTTCATCTTCGTAATCAGACAAGATCGGGTGAATCACAGATGTGACCAGACTGGTCAGCACCTGGTTCGGATACAAGGAGACCTGATAGGCTTTATCGTAGTAAGCCAAGGCGCTGGAAGAAAAATAGCGTCCGATTAGCAGGTTGTCCAGATTCCTGGAAAAGTAATTGATAAAGTTGAACAAGAACTGATTGCGTGAAAAGGCAAATATTTTTTTCAATGGAGCCCATTTGAATCTCAGGCTGATCTTCGTTTCGGTCTTTATGTAAAAAACAACGAATAACGTAAAGGCTTTAGCTGTATTGCCAATGATGATGGCATAGTAACTGAAGCCGAGCAAGGCGAGAATGATCGAGATGACGCCCGACACGGACGCGCCGATCACCACGGTGATGTTGACCAGTTTGAAGTTCTTTTCTCTCAGGAGTATAGATTGCGGAACGACCAGGATGCCGTAAAAGAACACCGCGATCGCCAAGATCCGACTGATGGGAATGAAGACGTCGTTGCCGTAGAATAGGCTCATCGGGTAACCCAGGAAGACAAAGAGAATGGCCAACCCGAAAGCGATATACAGACTGAACGAAAAGATGGAATTGACTTCTTCAGAGTCAAGGTCTTTATTTTGAATGATCGCCGGGCCTAAGCCGAAATCGGCCAGCAGCTGGAAGAAAACCAGAAAGATGTTGACGGCTGCGACGATGCCGTACTCTTCGGGTGTTAGGATCCGCGACAGTACCGCTTGCACGAGTAATTGCACCGTTACAATCGAATATTTACCTAAGGCGGTATAAAAAAGGGCGTTTTTAAATTGTTCCATCATAACGGCTGACTCCTCGGTTGTTTGTTCACTTTAATTTTTAAAAAAGGTTCTCACTTTACTGAAAACGCTGGTGTAACTTTTGGCGACTTGATTACGGCTTTTCATTAAATAGAGCGCCCGTTCAAAATTCTCCTGTTTGTAGGTCCATAGCAGTAGCCGTCTAAAGGGATTGTGGTCACTTTCTTTGAACGGCACCACTTTTTCCGGCCCAATGGTCTGCCAGATTTCTCTTAAACGCTCAACTTTCTCTTCTTCATTCAGCGGACAGTTTTCCCGCACTAAATTGGCTGTTTCCAGATAGATGGCATGAAAATACTCTTCACCGATCAAGTCATCAAATACATGTTCCTCGTCCCACTCTTTTACCAGTTCTTCAAAAGCCTGGGCAATTTTCTGCTCCATCAAATAACGCTCCGGACGGTAACGGTTCACTGATGAACCTTCGTGTGACACATAGTGATAGTAAGCTTTCCTGTTCACCGCTACAGCTGATACCTGTTTATACACTCCAATATTGAAAAGCGCATCTTGTCCTGTCGGCTGGTTCGTGAAACGGAGATGGTTTTTATCTAAAAAAGCTTTTTTGTAAAGTTTATTCCAGAGAGCATACGGGGAAAAATGATACACGTTTTTGAAGTGCTGGCGGAAGACCTTCTGAGTCGTCAACTGCGGAAAATTCGGTAATTTCTGTTCGCGGTCCTGTGGGGATGATGCGCTTTCCTGCGTGTAGCCAAAAATGACCAGATCTGGTTGTGTTTCTTTGGCCAGTCTGCAGTTGTCCGCCAGTAGATTCGGTTCAAAATAGTCATCGGGGTCCGCAAAATAAACGTACTTCCCGATCGCCTGATCGAGTCCGACATTGCGCGCCGGTCCAGACCCTTTATTTTCCTGATGGATCACTTTAATCAAGAGAGGTTCTTGTCTGGCATAGTCGTCACAAATTTCGGCAGAGCCATCGGTCGATCCGTCATCCACTAAAATCACTTCAGCGAGCACTTCTTTTTGATTCAAGGCCGATTCAATGGCTCGTACCAAATGTTCTTTCACGTTATACACTGGCATAATAATGGATACTTCAAACATAACTCAAGTCCTCTCTTTACTTCACTTCGGTTAATTATATTTTTCACAAATTACTATTGCTTATACTCCTTCAATCAAGGGCAATTATACCATAGTTTTAATTTATTACTGAAATTTTCATCTATTTTTTACATTTGTCGTTAGAGTTTAACTGTTTTGTTACCTCATGAGAATATTGATGCACAATATCCGGTATTTATGATACAATTAACTTAGTAAATATGTAAGTAAATTTTAGTAAATTTATAAAAATCAAAGGAGCGAATACCATGGCTATTTTAGTTACAGGTGGCGCCGGTTATATTGGAAGCCATACGGTTATCGAATTGGTGAAAAAGGGGTATGAGGTCGTGATCGTGGACGACTATTCCAATGCAAAACCGGAAGTCTTGAATCGATTAAAAGAACTCACAGGCAAAGATGTGCCTTTCCATGAAGTGAATATTTGTCATAAAGAAGCGTTGCGCGAGGTTTTTGAACAACACGACCTGGACGCGGTTATCCACTTTGCCGGATACAAAGCAGTCGGCGAATCCGTCGCTCAGCCTTTAAAATATTACAGCAATAACTTGAACGGAACCATCGTGTTGATGGAGCTTATGAATGAGTA
This sequence comes from Alkalibacterium sp. f15, assembly GCF_049389645.1. Taxonomy (GTDB): domain Bacteria; phylum Bacillota; class Bacilli; order Lactobacillales; family Carnobacteriaceae_A; genus Alkalibacterium. The sequence continues at coordinate 2,094,058 of NZ_CP186540.1, read as the reverse complement.
TAACGTCAAAAAAATAGTCTTCAGCTCAAGCGCAACAGTTTACGGCATGACGAATGAAGCACCGTTTACTGAGGATATGCCATTGTCGACAACAAATCCTTACGGTACGACCAAAATGTTCATTGAACAGTTCATTCAGGATCAGTATGTCGCTGACAACGCGTGGAGTGCCGCCTTACTGCGTTACTTCAACCCGATCGGTGCACATGAATCCGGCCGTATCGGTGAAGATCCCAATGATATCCCTAACAACCTGATGCCCTATATCACACAAGTCGCTGTCGGCAAACGTGAGAAACTGTCGGTCTTCGGATCAGACTACGAAACGCATGACGGGACTGGCGTCAGAGACTATATTCACGTGCTCGACTTGGCCAAAGGTCATATCAAAGCGCTGGAGAAAGTCTTGGCTTCCACCGGTGTCGAGGCGTATAACCTGGGCACAGGCAAAGGCTATTCTGTCCTGGACGTGGTCCACGCTTTTGAAACAGCGAATAACGTCGAGATCCCATACGAACTCAATGACCGCCGACCGGGTGACATTGCGACCAGTTACGCCGACGTGTCCAAAGCGAAGAACGCACTCGGCTGGGAAGCTACTTATAGTGTCGAAGACATGTGCCGCGACTCTTGGAATTGGCAGAAATCGAATCCGAACGGGTACGATGATTAAATAGACATTAGTAAAGCCGCCAGTGATGGCGGCTTTTTTCTTTATTAAAGTGCTTGGTTTGTTTATACTCACTTGTGCCGTTTTTTTGATGGGCATACTCGCATCGCTGCGAGTATGACCTACTTGGGTATGAAATTTAGTGATTCATAAGGAAAGCCTCCGAATTCGGAGGCTTTTTTCATTATTTAAGTTTTTGGTTGGTGGTTATCTTAAGGAGTTGGCGGTGAATGTGCGGATACTTCTTAAGATTAGACGGTTATCTTAAGGAGTTGGGGTTGAAAAAGGACTAACTTCTGACGATTCAGCGCGTATCTTGATGAGTTGAGAGTATAAATGACGCTACTTCTTAAGATTCGAGTACTCATTACTCCTATTCAGTCAAATAAAAATTATTTTGTCTTAAAGCAACAGAAAAGACCATGCTCGCAACAACTGCAAGCATGGTCTAGTTAAAGTGTAAAAGAATATGGATAGCATTCATAAAAAATCTCTTTAAAATCTATCCCCTTCTATCAATGAACTATGAACAAAAAACAACGCATCAACAATTGTATTAAAGCTCTTATACAGAATAAATTAGTTTAATTCTTTAAACTATAGCAATTCATTTTTTCTGAGCAATACCACATTGCTATTCTTCGATTAAACTTCTAAACTTCCTAACTCAAAAAATCGCATATGATGCTCCGATTGCATAAGCCCAATAAAAAGCAGTTAATTTAGTGCAAGAATCAATTCTATTCTGATCTACTTAATGAAATAATTTTACAGCGCATTGGCTTTAATTCTTACTTGGTTGGGGCTTTCACCAATCAAAATATTGATTTTTAATATTCTAAACAAACGTACAAAAACCATAGATAACAAAAATGAAATCATTGTAAATAAAACAGTTACTAGGTATGGGTTATGTTGAATATCTCGTATTGAATAAAATAATAAATAGATAATCATTGGGTGAAAAAGATAAATCCCAAACAAATCTAAATTTATTGTTTCTACTATCGAATTTTTTATTAAAAAGACTTCTGAAGCAAATACCGAGAAACTATATAGAAATACGGTACCAGAAGTAGCTGCTATTACTCTTAGAAACCAGTTTACAGTGTATCCAAAATCAATTTCAATGTGATACAGACTAACAAACATAATTAATAAAATAAATAGAGAAGAAAACATCACTAAACTTTTATTTGCAACTAAATTCACTTTATCTCTATGCTGTTGATATACATATCCCAAATAAAAATATAAAATATAGTAAGCAGTATTTCTTGCTTGAAAAAGATTTGGTATTAAAAATGATAAATAACCCACCAATAGAAGTATTGAAAAATTTAATATAGGCGAAAAAGAATGGATTTTATTCTCTAAAAAACCGAAAATAATAAATACATTAAAAATCATCACGGCATACCATAAGTGATTTGGTCCCCCTAAAAAGAAAACATTTCTCACAATAAAACCAAAAAGACTTCGTAATTCTCCGATAACTAATAACGTTGGTAATACATAGAACAGAGTGAAAAAGAAGTAAGGGATTAATAATTTCCTGGTTTTATTCATGATGAATGCCTTATTATAGGGGTGTTTTTTTCTTTCACGTTTTATATGATAAAAAACCGCTCCCGAAACTGCTATAAAGGCAGGCATATGGAAAAGATAAATAAAATTTGTAATACCAATTAGTAAATTTGACTGAACAGATATCTTTACTACTCCAGACGGGGTGTACATTCTTGTAACATGGGCAAAAACAACTAACACAATTAAAAAAACTTTCGTTGTATCAAATTCAATCATTCTGTTTTTCAAAAACATTCCCTCCTAATTAATATAAGTATACCGTTTTTTATTAAAAGAAAGGAATAAACTTTCATTTTATTTAAATGTATTGATAATAAAATCCGATGCTAGCTAAAATAAGATTCTTAAATCATATCAGATAAAATATTCGTTTAATAATTCGACCCAGATCAATTAAATATCTCCTGTCAGATGAATGCCATCCACCGTTTATTCGGACTTCAAACTACCTTTGCATCTTACTTTACTGCCGGTTATAATACTCGCAACGCTGCGAGTATTACCTACTTTAAATATCATTTGATCAAGTATACCCAAGACCCTAGTTCAATTTCAGTTTAACAAATGATTTGGTTCTATTGTTCCTCAAGCAGTTTTCTATTTGTAGTAGACATAATGGTTTCTTCCAAATTATTCATTAAAATACTTGCAAAATAAGATGTCGAAGTGACTACAATTAAAGCGGAAGCCATGTATAATATTGATCCGGAAGAAACTCCTGTTTCGTTCCATAACATTTTAAAAACAGCTAATATCAGCGCATGAGATAAATACATGCCATATGATACTTTAGATATTTTCAGCATCGCTCTTTTAAAGAGATTGTTCTTCCATTCGAAGGATATGATCATCATGAAGAATATGATCGATAGTACCATAACAGTTGGTCTCGTTGAAGTTGTTGAGACGCCTTTTCCTAAGGTGTCAAATGTAATATAGGCTTCAGCGAAAACAATTGATGCAGTTACTACAAATAATGATAATAATAAACGTGTATGTTTTTTTATGATGACAACCTTGGTGTTGAAATCGTTAGCAAACCAAATGCCAAAGACGAAATAAAACAGCCAATTGAAAATGTTCAAGGCACTATTAAATATTTCGATGTTAGTAACAACGGCAGCATATTGACTTAAAATCGTTACGATAAATGAAGCCAATAAAAAATTATTCAACTTTGCGTATTTATAAATAAATGGATAGACGATATAAAAGATAATAATTAGCGGAACATAATAAAGATGAAAATATGTCGTCCCAAATATCATTCCCTTGATCATTGCTACTATTGACAGTGACTCAGCAGTGTATAAGTAGTAGACTACGCTCCAACTCACATAATATAATATTATTTTGGAAAGCTGACTTTTCAGAAAAGACAAGTAACCCATTTTATATTTCTTGGAAACTGTTAAACCCCACCCAGATAATATCAAGAATATCGGAACGGCAAATCTGGATAACTGGTTAAAAAAGACAACAACGTTTAACGTGCTTTCGTTTTTTGCACCATCAATTGTAGAGGATGTGATATGGATTATAATGACAGCAATGATTGCTAATCCTCTCAATATATCCATTTCTTGAAAACGTTTATTCATAATCGTGCTCCCTTTTTTCTGACTAATTTATCAATTATAGTGGAAAAACATTATGAAATACATGCTTTGAGCGATTATGTCACAAAATTAATAAACACACATATACATTTCAGAAAGAAGAAATGTTTATTGCAATCATTTCATCTCTCTGAAAGTTTTAAGAACCTATTTTGATCTATAGTATTTCTTTGGCAAAGCGAGATTATATCGAAAAATAAAAAGAGCCCAAAAAAAAGACTCTTTACTCAATAAACATAGTCGTTTAGCATTTCAACCCAGACCATATAGGCATCTCCTGTTAAATGAATACCATCTACTGTGTATTCAGACTTCAAACCGCCTGCTTCATTTTTCAGAGTGGTCCCAATATCGATATAGATCAGCCCTTCATCTTCAGCCAATTCTTCGATACTTGAATTGAGTTCGTCTATCTCGTCATTATTTACATATGAATAGTTCTCTCTAACTGGAAAAACACTTTGAATGTACAGCTCCGATTCAGGCAATTCGGTGTTCATTTCATTGATTATACTTTGAATATTGGTTAACGTATCTTCTCGATCAACGTTAAGAATAATGTCGTTAACGCCAATATTCAAAAAAACCTTCTGAGGGTTCAAAGCTATTACGGTATCCATTCTTTCCAGGACACCCTGACTAGTGTCACTTCCGATTCCTCTGTTAACTAAATCGATCTCCGGGAACGATTCATGCCATAACGCTCTTTCAGTAATGCTATCCCCTAAAAACACAACATCACTTTCTTCTGCTCCTACTTTTTCAAAAAGAGTCGATTTCAGTTCGTATTGAGGATTAGTATGAGCTTCGGTAACTGGATCATTGTCTGTTTTACCCGTTCTAAATATGACGGAAACGAGCGATGCCAGTAAAAGAACGTTAATAAGTACTGACACCAATAAGATTTTTTTGTTATTCAATATGAAACCTTCCTTTCTTCTTTTAAAGACTACCATATTTTAATGAACAGACACGATTAGTTTGCATTAAACCTATTTTATTGTTTATAGATACCGGTTACACTTCTTAAAAATCGTTATTCATAAAGAAACCCTCCGGCATCGGAGGGTTTTTCCTTATATAAGCACTTGGTCGGTGGTTATCTTAAGGAGTTAACGGTGAAAGTGCATGTACTTCTTAAGATTGGGCACGTATCTTCAGAAGTTGGGGTAAAATCAGGACTCACTTCTGACGATTAGGCACGTATCTTAAGGAGTTGAACGTGGAACTGACCCTACTCCTTAAGATCGAATAAACTTTACTCATATCCAGCTAGAATCGGTATGGTTCGCTTGAAATAACTATAAAAAAGACCATACTCGCACCGCTGCGAGTATGGTCTTTTTTATACTTTTACTTCTTTTACTGATTTGTAATCTATTAATCTGGATACTGTTTTGTATAGAATTTTATATGAAAAGTTGTACATCGTTTTTATTACAACTGATAAGACCCAACAAATTATAAATACAATAACAGTATACCCAATCATTTTTAATATTATCAAGTTAGCGTTAGATCCAATAATATCTTCTATTATGCCAAGCTCTCCCCATAGTACTTGTCTAAAAGAACTTTGTTCATGTATTAAATATATTCCAAATACATACGTTGAAGCTAAATTAATTTTAGGAGATTTAATTTTCAACATTTTGAAATACTGAAATAAGCAATAAGACATTAGCATGACTAACGGAGAATTATAGGAAAGCATTCTACCGATACCACCAAACCAATAAATCACCAGAGAAATAAATACTGCCAAAACGATATAAAGGAACAAATATGTGTTTCTTTTAAAATCTTTAATCACAAAATCATATTTTTGGAGATAAGCAGCTAACATATATAGAAATACAAAGTAAACTAGCCCGTATCCAGATGAAACACCAATAAATTCAATTGGATAAATAAATTGCCAAACACTAAAAATCAAGAATGATATGACTAATAAATATAAGTGTTCCTTTTTGACCATATTATCAATCAATATGTTTAAGAAAGGCGATATAGCATAAAGTACGAAATATACAGTTACAAACCAATACTCCCCCGTCAGCACAGAAAATAGTGAATTCAACAAAACAACAAAATTAAAATCAACAACTCCTATCATTACGTTGACTAGATAAATAACTGTAGAGAAAAAACTTACTTCTAAGAATAATTCAATTAATTTGCTTAATTGAAATTTTGATTTTTTTGAAAAATATCCACTCATCAACACATACAAACTTACCGCTATAATAGCTAATGTTCGAATAAAGTAATAAATCAGTTCGTTATAATCAGATAAAGAAACGGATACATCGATATAATTTTGTATTCCATGAGTCCCAATGTGCAATACTACAATCATATACATTGATAAAACTCTTAATAATTCAAAGTTAGAATCACGAATTTTCATTTTTGTTTCATTCGACATAATAAGCCTCCTAATCATATGATTTAAAGTGAATTTATTATACCATTCCATCTTACTTTTATGCTTATATTAACACTCTCTTTACTGCTATGAACATACTCGCACCAGTGCGAGTATGACCTAAACCGGTTTTGAAATTTATGAATCATAAGCTCTTAGTCGGTGGTTATCTTAAGGAGTTTACGGTGAAAGTGCACATACTTCTTAAGATTGGGCATGTATCTTCAGGAGTTGGGATAGAATCAGGACTCACTTCTGACGATTAGGCACGTATCTTAAGGAGTTGAGCGTGGAACTGACCCTACTCCTTAAGTTCGCGTAAACATTACTCATATCCAGTTAGAAAAGGTACGATTCGCTAAAAACGACTATAAAAAAGACCATACTCGCACCGCTGCGAGTATGACCTAAATTAAATATCATTTGGTTGCATCCGAAAGTTTCCGGTTCAAGTAATTATCGAGATAGTAAAAACCGATGCCGGAAAGGATGGGAACTGTCAGGAACAACATGATATAAACGATCCCGTTGAGATCCGGTAACCATCTACTGATGAACCAGAAATAGAACATCTGCGTCAGGAAGATATGAAACGACGCCTCGCCAATCAGAATAAAACTTTTTTCCAAGACTGACTCCTTTTTGATGTTGAAAAATTTCATGCCCAAGATAATCAACAGCAGCACATAGAAATAGGCCGGTGCGTGCTGACTGTGCCAGTACTCTTCTATTACCAGTTCATAGTTGAAATAATGTACGGCTGTAATGTAACCAAAACTCAAGGCCGCCGGGAGCAATAACCAGTTAAACGTTATTCTCGTTTTAACGAGTGAGAACCAGACGCCTAACGTTACTGAAAAGATGTGACGAATGATCAGTAGCCGGTATAAACTTCCTGAGATGTCCAACCAGTAAGTTGCTAGATCAATGAGTATGCTCACAAAAAATAAAATGATCATCATTTTAGTGGGCTGCTTTTTCAGGATAAGATATAGAATGGGTGCCAGTAGCGTTGCCTGCACAATTACTGGAATGAAATAACTTCCGGGACCATACCCACCGACAAAGAAAGAGGTTAAAAGGTCCACTATGTTTGTCTTGTCAAAATAAAAAAATTGGATCAGAATTTGTGCGAACCAAATAAGCGTGAACGGCAAGAGTATGCGCTTTGCTTTTTTAAGAAGATACTGCTGATTATAGATCTCGGATAGCCTTTCATATCCTCTTTTCGTAAAGGAATTTGCAGAATTGTAGCCCAATAAAATCATGAACACTGGTACTGTTTGCCAAATATAGTATGGGGCTAAAATAGCATAAAGCGTGTCATTGGATAAACCGTGAATGAGTATCACTGATATGATTGCCAATGCTTTGATAAAATCTATATTGTAATTTCGTACAGTCATAGCTCACCTCTCTCATAACTATAGAGTATACTGACTTATGACGAGATAGACAACTTGCACACATGTAAATCAAATAAAAAAACTCCTTCCAAGACCTGCAGACGACTGGATAATCGGTCTGTGATCTTAAAAGGAGCTTTTTTATTTAAAGCCTGTTACTATCTTTTTCTTTTAAAGAATTTGATGCCTGCGCCACTTGTGACGCCAGTTAAGCCGAGCGCGCCAACTGTCCAGGCTGCTGTAGCTGTTTTTGGTAATTTCTCATTTTTAGCATCATCTTTAGCTTCTTTTTCTTCTTCTTTCAGTTTTTCTCTAGCTTCTTTTTCTTGTTCTTTTAGTTCTTCTCTAGCTTCTTTTTCTTCTTCTTTTAGTTTTTCTTTAGCTTCTTTTTCCTTTTCTTTTAGTTCTTCTTCTTTAGCTTCTTCTGGATCTTCTTTATCCACTGGTTCTTCTTCAACTGGCTCTTCATCCACAACGAATTCAACTGCTCTTAAGCTGACGTTGTCAAGTGTTATGGTATAAGGAACATCTAATTCCTCATCATTCGGAAGTCTTCCGAATCCGAATAAGAGTTGTAAGTCTGCATCGTCTGCAATTTCTACAATGGCTTCATAGGTATTCATTTCTTCATTGATAGTGAAGTCCATGATATCCAAGCCTGAATCTTTCAATTCAACGCGTACATTTCTTTCACTTTCAGATGCCATGTCGAAAGATAGTTTATAGGTACCGCTTGGCACGTTGACATTCTGGAATAACTGGATCTGCCACCAGTCCCAGCCGACTTGTTTGATTTTAGCATTCAATACTTCATCGATCACTGAAAATTCTGCCAAACCTGCCCAATTTTCATAGTCACCTTGGTTATGGGTATTCCATGTCAATAAGTTCTGAGAATCACCAAATTCAGTTGTTTGTTCAAATGTGCCATCTTGGATCAAGTTATCACCAATATAGACCCATTCGCCATCTTCTTCATCAGGTGTTGGTTCTGCGGGTATTTCTGCAACAGGTTCTGCCGCTGTTAATGTCACGTTATCAAGTGTCATCAAGTAAGGGACAGTTGGCTCTACTTCAGTGTGCTCGCGTCCGAATCCGAATAATAGTCTGCTCGACCCGTCTGCTCCCACATGAAAAACAAATTCTTGCGTTTCTTCATTGTCATTCACTGCAAAGGTTTGGATGCCTTCACCTGAATCAACAAGTTCGACGCGCATGTCTCTTGCTTGTTCTGAACTCATATCAAAAGCCAGTTTGTATGTGCCTTCAGTTAAAGTCAAATCCTGGAACAGCTGGATCTGCCACCAGTTCCAGCCGACTTGCTGGATATCAGCGTTCAAGACGTTGTCCACAACTGAGAACGCTGCTTTACCGCCATTTGGATCGAAATTGGCTAAATTGAACACGTTCCAGGTTGAGATGTTGTCAGGATCGCCGAAAGTCGTTGTATCATCAAAGCTTCCGTCCACGATCAAGTTTTCGCCGACTGCCTGCCAGTTTGCCGGGGCGCGATCCAAACCGTCATCTGGTTCTGGCTCTTCCTCGACATCAGGGTCTTTAGGTGTTGGCGACTTGTCATAGTCAGCATTGGCGTCTTCATAAACTCTGACATAATCCACTTCGATCTGGCCTGGGAACTCTGTTGTTGCATCCGGTTCACCACCATACCAGCCACCGACTGCCAGGTTCATGATCATGAAGAATTCCTGATTGAACGGTGCGGGATAAATGCCGTTTTCAGTGTGCCATTCGCTTGTTTTGTAATACAACTCATCATTCACAAACCATCTGATCTCTTCTGGTTCCCATTCGACACTATACGTATTGAAATCAGTGGTTCTGTTTTCTCCTGTAAAGTCATAGTCTCCGGCACTGTAGGTATTTAGAGGCCATTGCCCTCCGTAGTGGATCGCTCCGCCAACTAAATCTGTTGCTGATCCGCGGTTTTCCATGATATCGATTTCGCCGGATGCAGCCCAGCCACCGTAAGTATCATCTTGTGGCATCATCCAGAAAGCCGGCCAGTAGCCTTGTCCTCCTGGTAATTTCATGCTCGCTTCGAAACGACCATAGGTTTGACTGAAGAGTCCATCAGACATGATTTTTCCGGACGTGTAATCGTAAGTACCGTGCTCATCCGTCACCTGTTCTTCTCTAGCTTCAAGAACAAGCTTGCCGTCTCCGACCGTCACGTTATCTTCATGATAATATTGCTTTTCATTGTTACCCCAACCGTTGACCCATTCGTCTCCACTGAAGAACCCATTGCCCTCATCGATGCGCCATTTCGTGAGATCCAAACTTTCGCCGTCGAATTCATCGCTCCAGGTCAGCTGCCAGTCTCTTTCTCCTGTGTCAACGGCTGCCTCGCCCAGTGATTTCAGGGAAACATTATCGAATGTCAAGGTGTGTTCTTCTTCAGGAGTTGTGTGACCGTCAAACTGCACGTTTCCAAGTAAGTATTTAAAATGTGCGGTCGCTGCCTGAATGGTTTCAAACTCATGCGTAAACGTTTGCATATCTTCTGTTATAAAAAACTCTTCCTTAAGGTTGCCAAGTAGATCGGTGTATTCTACAACTATCGGACGTGCTACTGTTGATTTTGCATCAAACGATAACTGATACCGCTGATTGGCTTCAACTGCAATGCCTTCTTGGGACAATTGTGTCGACCAACTGATCGGAATGTTCCATTCAGGATGCATACCAGCAATGCTGTGGACCGTTACCTGTGCCTGCTCGTCCGTAACTGCAAAGGTCGAATCGCCGCCTTCACCATTCCATATCGCCCAGCTGTCAGTTCCCTGACTGAAGTCTCCATTTTGCATCACAGAAAGTTGTTCTGCTGCTTCCACCGATATGACAGCGTCTTCATTTTGAGTCTGGTTTAAAATTGCCGGACCCATCAATAATATTCCGCATATTACGGCAACGCTTCTCTTGTTTTTCATCTGTTTCCTCCGTTTTTGATAAATTTTTTATAAAAATAGAGAAGGCTCTACACCTTCTCTATTCATTTATAAACACAAATTAACTTAACGTAACAGTGATATTTTTCACTTCTTTGTTTCTGATTTTTTCTGCCCAGGCTCCGGTAACACCCTTTTCATCAAAGGTTTCTGTTTCACCGGATTTCAGCGTCACGGCATAAGCTACGGGTTTGACACCGTCTTGGCCGTATGTTGCTTTGGACGTTTTATTTATATAAGTTACCTTGATTTCGCTGAACAAGGTGAATTCTATTTCTCCATCAGAAAAGAAGTCGGCCGGCAGTACTGGATTCAGTTTAAAGGTCAACTCATCCGCCATCATGAACGGTGTTTTACCGATAAACATTTCTACCCACATGTTCAAAAATTCAACGGTCGAGCCGCTGAGTCGAGCTACAAAGCCTTTACCGTGCAGGCTTTCATCCGGATTGGCACTGCTTGCAATAAAGGATGAGTTTTCAATGATGCTTCGTCCATAGACTTTCGGATCATTGAAGACGACGAGTCCTGTTTTGATTTCTTCAAAGAATTCATCGTACAGGCCTAATTTGACCAGTTCAAGCAGGTATTTGTAAGCCATATGCAGGAAAACAGATTCATTTTCCAGCCAGCCGGGTGTAAAGAATTTGGCTCGACCCAGTTCGATCGGTTCATCTTTGATGCTGGCACTGGTTTTGTACATGCCCAGTTTTTTGTCATACAAGTCACTGGCTTTCACTTTGCCGTACAAATCACGCGCTTCTTTGGTGTCGCCGGAGATTTTCATCTTCTTGACGATACCTTCTAAAAACGGTGTGACTGGGTGAGGTTTCATCTCAACGATCTCTTCTCCATCATTAACAATGGCTTCAAAGTAGATGTAGGTCGGGACAAGTTCTGTACCCAATCCCTCCACGTTTGCTACCGCTTTTGTCATGACTTTTTCAAACAAGTCGATGATCTCAGTCGTCACGTCTTTGGATACTGCCACCATTTCATACGTGCCCACGCCTACGATCGACTCACGGTATGCTTCACGCACGCCGGTCAGTGCTTTCCAGGCATCCATATCCAATGCCTCACTGTTTCTCAAGACGTCTCTTAAACTCATCAGGAATTCAGCTGCTTGTGCAGGCAGGGTAATCCTTTGTTTGTTTTCGACATTTGTCAATCGATCAGCCAGACGTTTAAGTTCAAACAGTTCAGATGTACCGGCACCAAACATGCCCGGCAAACCATTCATGGCGTCGTTCCAGCCGGGTTTGCCGCCTTCCATTTCCACACCGAGACCATAAGGTGCCAGGGTCGAGACTTTATTGGCGGCGAGCAGGATCAACTTACTGAACAAGCTGGTTTCGACCGGTTTACCGGTTTCTTCTGACTCGATCCATAAGCGTTCACCTTTAGCTTGTGCTTTAACGATCTTCTTGTCGACTTTAACGGCATCATACTGACGCCAGCCTAACTTGCCTTGTTTCAGTTTGTCACTCAGTGGACGGACCGATGCGGGACTGTTGAAGAAGCGGTAACCTCCGCCGAAGAAAGCTTCGTCTGCTTTGTCCGGATAAATGGCCAGATAACTGTCGACCAAGTCGAGGTTATAGGTCCAGTGATCGCTCCAGAATCCTTCGCCGTGTTCGGCTTCCAGTGATTCTTTGCTGGCACTCAAGATATCTGTCAGGAATGCTTCAAACACTTTCGTCAACTGGATGTTTTCTGTTTCCACAAATTTTTTCAAGCTGCCGGGCGTGAAGCCGTCTGCAGCTTTCTCCAGCCAAGCATCGCTTTGTTCTGCTGTGAAACCATACTGTTTGAAGTCAAAGGCTTTGTTTTCGAGTGTATACTTGACCGTTTTGATCGAAAGCGGGTTGTAGCCGTCCAGTTGAATCAGGCTCATGAACTGACGCAGGTTGCGGTCCGCCACTTTAGGTTCAAAGAACGTGTCCAGTCGTCTGTTTTGATTCATGTCACGGTAATTCCCGTTTCCTTGTGAGTAATACTCCGGTGAGATGGAGAAGAAATTATAATCACGTTCCAGATCACCATGTTTACGTGAGTATAGGTAAAAGACTTGTTTGGCCTGATCGTTTTCAAAAACGACCGGGAAACCGCCGCGGATACCGTTATCCAGATAGTTCTGTTTCACGTATGCATCAAAGGCTTTATTGGCCGTTTTGGTTTCCACACGATCGGTAAATTCTTTGGCCAGTTCAAAAGCGGAAGCTTTATATTCAGCCAGTTTGTCTAATGAAATGTGAGAATCCAAAAACTCAGCTGCCTGTTCTCTGTCTGACGTTTGACCGAACACACTGGTCAAGGTCATCGATGCGTTACCTTTTAAGTCAACTGCAAATGGGGTAAACGCACAACTCACTTTGTTGGTTCCGATCTGATTGGACGTGTCGAATGCCGCTTCGTTATAAAACCCTTTTGGATTCTGTAGCGTCAAGTCATTTTTAAAAACCACGTCACGGTCGAATATCGGTGCAACAAAGCTCGCTTTGTTGTTAGCATCGAGTAAAGAGGCGTAGAAATTACCTTCATCATTCTGATCCACTTTGGCATCATCGGCTGTACTCCCACGTAGGAAGTAATAAGCAAACGAGTCATTTTCGACCGCAGCATCGAACCAGCTTTTGAATGTGTTGGAAATCGATTTGTAACCCGAGTCGTCAACGTGAGCCGGGAACATGCTTGCCAAGCCGTCCAGTCCTTCGAGTGACAACGGTTTGTCTTCTAGATTGGTTATCTTGACTTCACGAATAAGACCAGGGATCGCTTGATGCGGCAAGGTATAGTAAACCACTTTTATTTCTATCCCTAAGTGTTTATGGGTGTGTGTCAGTTCCAGATGATTGTCTGAAATGATCATGTCATCCTTGATGTCGTCACTTTCTTCGTTGAACGGTTCGTAATGGAACGTTTTATTTGAACTAGTTTCTTTTGAACTAGTTTCTTGTGAAGCATTTCCTTGAGAACGCGTACCTTTCAAAAAGGTACGGAACCCTTGTGTACCAATATACTGGTAAGCCTTGTTTGCCGGCAGGAACTCCAGCATGGCGTTGTCTTTATTTTCAACGCCGAAACTGGCCATCCCCTGCCCTCTATTGACATAAAATGCCCAGAGAGGAATGCCGTCTGTTCCGGAGATCCCGGGCAAGAAACTGGCAAACGGACTTGCCTGTTGGAAATCTTTAATCTGGAAGCGCCCGTCTTCTAATAGTTTATACACGTTTGTCAACCTTTCTATGTCTGTTCAGCTACGACAGTTGTGATGCTGTGCGCCGGTATGTGAACTGTTACTGCTTCATTATCTGTTTTTACGGTTAAATCTGATGCTTCGTCTGTTTCGTTCAAAAGAACTGTTGCAACCGATCCGTCTGCGTTTTGGAAAGCAACGACAGCTAGATCTTCACCATTCATTTCGGTGTGCACGCGTTTCGCGCCGGGTTTAATAAATTTGCTCAAATGACCAATGAAATAATACGAACTGTTGTAATAAACAACATCTTCTTTTGTATCTGCAATGACTGGTGCATCACAGTAGTTACCGACGTGGTTAGGTCCGCCTTTTTCATCCAAGACGATGTTCCAGTCCAGGAAGCCTTCCAACCAGTTGTTCATGTCACCCATAATATTCCTGGCGTAACGTTCACCGGTGTGCCATGCACCTAACTGCACGCCACCTTCGATGCAGCCTTCAGTAAAGATCAGATGCTTGTCCGGATACTTGTCGTGAACTTTTGATAGTTCTTCAAAATCTTCTGACATGTACCAGTGGTTCCCGATGCCCCAGACAGCTTGGTTGGCTGCGTCATCTTTCAAGACCGTGTCTGCACGTTCGAACATGATATCGCGGTTGTGATCCCAGATGATGATGTTGACGTCCAGATTATCTTCCTTGAAGACGCGAGACAACACTTTGACCATCTCGGCTTCTTCTTCAGCGGTATATTCACAGGAATCCCATACTTGCGTGGCGGCCGGTTCGTTTTGAACGGTGATGGCTTCAATATCGAATCCTTTTGTCTGCATTTCTCTCAAGTAGCGGGCGATGAACTGTGCCCAAAGGGTATAGTATTCTTTTTTGAGCTTACCGCCATGGTTACGGTCACCGTTCGTTTTCATCCAGGCAGACGGGCTCCACGGTGACGCAACAAGTGTCAGCGGTTGACCGGCAATTTCCTGGGCACGACGCAGTGTCGGCAGGACCCATTTTTCTTCATGGTCCAGGGAGAAGCTTTCAAGCTTTTCGTCGTTTTCTTCAATGTAGTCGTAGTGTCCTAAAGAAAAATCACAGCTGGCAATGTGTAAACGTCCCAGTGTGTAGCCTAAGCCATCTTTGGGGTCATAATACGCTTGTAAGATGCTTTCCTTCTTGTCTTTTGGTATTTGATCAAGTGTATAGGTCGCGGCCTCAGTCAAAGCGCCGCCAAAACCCATCCAGGTTTGATACGTTTTGTTTGAGTCAACCGTCAACTGCTTGTTGGACGGTTGATCTTCTGAAGTTTTTATAGAAACAGGTTGCCAGAAACTGTTGTCTGCTTTCACAGATTGAACAGCTGTCACAGTACGTTTCGTCATCTATTTCATCATCCTCCACGTTGTAGTTGAGTGTAAAAATAATTCGTTTTTCCGTTTGATTTCGAGTATAAATATAGTGATTCGAGCTGTGAAATCATGACTTTTCGGTCAAATTTTTCACAAAAAAAGTACTATGCTCTACAAAACACATAGATGATAGTACTTTTGATGTCCAAGCTTATCCTTTTACCGCACCTGCAGAGATACTGGAGATGATGTATTTAGATAAGAACAAGAAAGCAACCATGATAGGCACCACGGAAATAGCAATACCCAAGTAAATTGCACCTAAGTTTTGAGCAACCGGTGATCCTTGTAATTGTCTGATCATGATCGGTAAAGTGTACAGTCTTGGTGAACGAATGATAACTAATGGGAACAGGAAGTTATTCCATGAACCGATAAACGTAAAGATTCCCATTGTCGCAATCGCCGGACTTAAAATCGGTACCACTAATCGGTGGAACATGTATGTTTCACCGGCGCCGTCCATTCGACCGGATTCCAAAATAGACATCGGCATTGAAGTGATCAAGTATTGTCTAAAGAAGAACACGGTAAACGGTGCTGCGATTGCCGGAATGATCAAAGGCCAGTAGGTATCTAAAAGACCGAATGTACTTGCTAAATCATATAAACCGATCAAGCCAAGTTGTCCAGGAACCATCATCATGACGATAAACGTGACGAAGATGACGTTTTTGCCTTTAAATTGATAGACCACAAGGGCAAAGGCTGTTAAAGCTGAGAAATAAGAGTTAAGTACTGTTACTGAAACAGCAATAATCAAACTGTTTCTAAAACCGACCCAGATACTGATATAACTCTCGAGTGTTGCGTAGTTTTCCATCAAATAGCTACTTGGTACAAGTGAAAACCCTCTTATGATTTCAGAGTTTGAACGAGTAGCATTCACGATCATCATATAAAAAGGGATGAAACAGATGATGACTAACAAGATGAGGAAGAAATAAATCACGCCTCTAGCTATTTTTAAATTTCTCATGATTATTTCTTCCCTCCATTCTTAACTTTCACTTGACCGCGGTACATTGTTTTAAAGGTGATTGCTGAAAAAATGATGGTTATGATAAAGAGTCCGTAAGCAATCGTTGCGGCGTAACCGAAGTTGCTGTAACTGAACCCTTGATTGTAAAGATATATGACCATCGTGTTCAACGCGCCTCGGGGTGCTCCTCTTCCATCTGTTAAAAGCAGTGGTAAATCGAATATCTGTAACCCACCAATGATCGATGTGATCAACACATACAGTAAAATAGGTTTCAATTGAGGCAGTGTTATTTTAGTGAACGAATCCCACCAGTTAGCTCCATCAATGAAAGCTGCTTCGTAAAAATCTTTTGGAATACCTGAAATACCAGCCATCAGAATGATGAACGTATTCCCAAACCACATCCATGCACCGATCAAAGCGACTGATCCTTGTGCCATCACTGGATCATTTAGCCAGTTGATTGGGCGATTGATCAAGCCTAAGCTAAGTAACATTTGATTCAGTGCGCCGTAGTTCCAGTCCAGTAAGATGCTGAAAAGTAATGCCACGGATGCAATGGTAATGATATTCGGCAGGAAGAAAAGGGCTCTAAAAGTATTCAAACCTTTCAACTTCAACCGTAAATCAGAAAACAGTAACGCTAATCCCATAGCAATAGTAATTTGAATAGCGAAGTTCGCTCCCCAAATCTTAAGGGTATTAAAGAATGCCTGGAAGAAGAAATCATCTTGAATCAGCCGTCTATAGTTATCCGCACCAATAAAATCAGCGTTCTCAATTCCGCCCATCCCTGTATAGTTTGTTAGGGAGTAGTAAAACGTAAGTAAAATGGGATAAATATTAAATGATAGAAACACGATAACGAATGGAGCGATGAAGAAATAAGCCCGATTGTTATTTTTAGTCATAGTAATCTTTTCCTTTCTATGCTAAGAAAAGCAGGTCAAGCCGCTCAGATACTCTTGAAAAATAGAGAAGGAAACCCCGAATGAGCATACTGCGCAATGGGTTCCTTCATCTTTTTTCATGAGGTGTCTGGCTTTAACTGCTAGACACTACTAAGTCAAAAACTTTACTTTTCTACTTTATAAAATATAGGGGGGGCGCTAATTAGCTTAGCTCGCCCCCTATGTGAATTTTTTATTATTCAGGAACTGTGATTTGTGGATATGCGTTTTGCACTTCAGCGTAGAATGATTCAAGTGCTTCATCTCTACTGTAGCTGCCATCAACATATGAACCAACAGCTGCTCCAAACATTTGCTCTAAACGCTGATCATAACGTGTAACGTTACTTGCATCAATGTTTTCTGCTTCTGCTAAGAAGTAGTCATAATGGTTTTGTCCGCCTAGGAATTCATCTTCATATCCTTCAGAAATTGTATCCATCACTGGTTGATAGCTCAATACATCTCCAGTTTCTTGAACCCATTCTTCCAGGAATTCTTCGTCGTGGACTAACATTTGGATAAATTCGAATGCCAAATCTTTGTTTTCTGATCCTTCATAAATACCGATCCATGTTCCGCCACCGAAGTATGATGATGGACCACTTGTAACTGCCCAGTCGCCTGCAGTTTCAGTTGCATCTGTTTTAAGAACGTGAGGTAAGCCCCATGATGGAAGTGACACACCGAATACTTCTGTCATACCATCTGAATCTTCTTCCATCTCATCCCAACCAGCGTTGTATGTGATTGGTTCATTGAATGATGCGAACCAAGCTGGAGACCATGCTGGTGCTAATGCTGTATATTCGTTGTCTCTTAATTCTTTTGCGTAGTCGAAGTAAGACATGCGTTCGTCTGTCATCACTAAGTTTTCATCTTCATCGACCCAAGGTTGTGGGTTATTTCCCATTGTAAATGGTGAAACAGATCCTTCATCCGGGAATAAGCGGTATCCAGCTTGTTTCAATTGTTCGCCGGCATCCATTAACCCGTCCATTGTAGAGAACTGTTCTGCCATTGCATCTGGATCGTCTGTTCCAAATACTTCTTCAGCGATGCTTCTACGGTAGAAGATTCCACCTGGTGTTACCTGCCATGTTAAAGCTTTCATTTCTCCATCTTGACTGCGTCCTAATTCCCAAGCATATTCAGGATAATCATCTGACCAATCTTCAACGCCAAATTCACCTAGGTCTGCCCAATAGTCTTGTTCTGCCCAGTCAAGCAGGTAAATGATTTCAGCTGTAAATAGGTCTGGTGCACCACTGCCTGATTCAAGAGCCGGACGTAATGTATCTACGTAGTTTTCAGTAGGGATGATTTGTAAGTCGATGTTTACGCCGTGTCTTTCTTCAAATACATCGATTGGGTATTGTAATTCGTCTGTAAATGAGTTGATGACTAAATCGACTTCGCCACTGTCTGCGGTTGTTTCTGTATCGTTACCCGTGTCGCCGGTTTCAGCTGTATCTCCGTTATCATCTGAACCACAAGCTGTTAATAGAACTGCTCCACATAATAAAGTTGCTAATTTCCATGAGTTTTTCATTGTCTTCCTCCTAATGTATGGTTGTTTATTTTGAACTGATTGAAATAAGTATCTGCATCAACTTGCCAGTAAGCACTGGTAAGTCTTTTGTTCTTGTAAAATGGGTCAAAATGAGTGCTGACTTAAAATAGACGTTGGTAACCACGAGCATTGTCGGTTAATTTGTCAAGCTAATCAACCTTAAGCGCTTAACCGCAGTCTTAAATAAAAAGTTATTGATTTATGAACTAAAAACACAGATGTTATCGCTAACAACTCCTATATTCTATAACTTCACCCCTTTATTTCTTCTGGACCCCTTTTTTTTCGCCTTAAGCGCTTAACTTATTTTAATAAAATGGTACCCTGCTTAAGCAAGGCGATGGACTGACTCTCTTTTTATCAAAGATACAGGCACCATTTTTTTATTAATAATTTCAGATGAATCTTTAGCGGCAATTTTATCGAGCAATATAATAGCGGCTTGTTGTCCGATCAATTCTTTGTCTTGACGAATCGTAGTTAACGCTGGATCAACGTGCTGTGCTATTTTGATATCATCAAAACCGACAAATGATATATCTTCCGGAACTTTTAGTCCCGATTCTTTCGTGACTTTCATAGCTGCAATAGCCATTTCATCTCCGGCAACATAGACGGCTGTTGGTTTATCTTTTAAAGATAACAGGCGAATCATTGCTTCTCTACCGCCGGCTTGTGAGTAAAACCCACCGTCGACCAAATATTCTTCTCTAACAGGTAAACCATGTGCGTTCATAGCTTTCTTGAACCCAATTGCGCGTTCAATACCGGCGAACGTTGTTTGATTACCCATGATATGAGCGATTTTAGTGTGACCGTTCTCAACTAAGTGGTTGACCGCTAACCGACTTCCTGACTGGTTGTCGCTGTAAACAGTTCCCGATTCGTTGGTCGGTCTATCAATGTAAACCGTTGGTATCATGTGATCTATCTTTTTGATTTCATCTTCTCCGTGCGATTGGACAATAACGATTCCGTCAACGCCTCGGTGGAGCAAGTGTCTGTAGGTTTCTTGTTGCAGACCCATATGTCTTGAAACAAAAAGCAAATCGTAATTATACAATTCGGCATGTTTTTTGAATCCTTCAATAACTTGACCGAAAAATGGATGGGCAATACCAATTCCAAGATTTTCTCCGAATACTACACCGATCATCCAAGATTTATTCGTTGCTAAGGTTCGAGCTGAAGAATTTGGCGTGTAATGCAGTTCTTCAACTGAAGCCAATATCTTTCGTCTCGCTTTCTCACTTACCTTCTTATTGTTCAAGGCTTTGGAGACCGTCGCTATAGAGTAACCTGCATGCTCAGCGATATCATAAATTGTCACCATGTTAAACTTCTCCAATCGAAAGCGCTTTACATAAGTACTATATCGCACTATGAAATCGATGTCAACAAATTATTACAAATATTTCTTCTTTTTTATTCTTTTGAACGTTTTTGACATGACCCATTGCGTGATAAAGGCGTAGAACGACAACGAATAAAAAAGCATGAGTGCCGGTATATAAGCATAAATAAGGAATCCCACTAAGAATGTATGAACCATGACAAGGCCTGCCACAGGAGAGATAAGTGCGAGCCAAAAACCGTCTTTGATGCTTTTCAGCAATGGATGATCGAACTCAAAATAGATACCCAGAGTGAATGTGGCAACGATCAATACTAAAGCGCTTAAGATGATGAGTGCCGGTAAAACGACGATCTGGATGAAACTGTTCTGCGGCAAGGCTTGAATGACTCTTATATCTACATAAATAAATAAAGTGGCAGCCGTGACCAGCCCGAAATAAATGTTTCCGTCTTTGAAATGTTTTTTGAATTCATGCTTGAATTTCGTAAAGATATGAGACAAGTCTCCTTGTTTGAGTTTCTTTTTCACGATTGAATGCACAGCGAATGTAGCTGGACCCACTCCGAGGACTATTAATCCCAACAAAGAAAAACCTAACCACAGCAAATTTAAATACGCTAGTGTAACCAGCCAGTCCAAAGCTTTCATGATCATATCCATTGATCCACCGTTTGCTTCTTCCATTGAATCACTTCTTTCTATTTTCTAATGCTTGCTTCGGCTATTGCATACGATGCGTTCAACGATCGCTAACCATTTTTGAAGTCATCAGTGGATTTATAAGTCATTTTACTGGTTCTATTAATAAAGCGCAACAAGCTATTTCGATTTCCTGTAATCGTTTACCTGGCTGAAGGCCTGTTTTAATTCGTCTCAATAATCATTAAACCCTTTTAAAACAGGAAAAAAATCTCCTTCAGCTCATTTATTTTGTAAAGCTGTTAATTGTGAAAAGTTTATTCACATTTTATTATCTGTACACAAACTAACGATTTAACCCCACCCATTTACCGATACCTATGCGACGTAGAAATTTCAGGAATTTGCTGGTATCCCCTTTCGCAACAACACCGCCATTTGTCATCCGTATAATGGTCGCATTGACTGTTCCACCGGCCAGAATCGCCAGTGACAACTTCTGAAGGATGGCTAACATGACCATGAAGCTCCCCGTCAATGTAAAGAAAGTGGAATCATCGGGGAGTTGGTAAATGAACAGACGGTAACCGACAATGCCGATCAGTAACGAGCCCGTTGAAAAGAGCGCGCCTGGTATGACTGCTTTGAACGGCTGTCTTACATTCGGAACCAGGTAATACAGCAGGCAAAACGTTATGAAGACGAGTGGCAGGAACAGTGTCCAGCGTCCGGCGGTCGTCGTGCTGAATATCTGAATGAAATAGACGACGAACGTTATCCAGACCGCAAAGACCAGGGTCAGGAAAAAAGCCAGTATGCGGAGAATGACAATGTTGTTGCGATTCTTCACCCCATAGGCTTTATTGAGACCCATTAAAATGGCCGCCATCGTCCAACTGACGGTCCACATTGTTGAAACACCGGCGACGATCAGTATCCCGACGTTGGAACTTTCATAAATCCGGAGCATATCTTCGATTATTTGTTCGGCCAGCGGCTCCGGTGCGATTCGGTAAACGAACCATGACAGTCCGGTTATTTCCTGATTGAATTGTTGTAAAACATTGATTATGCCGACGATCAATGGAAAGAGTGTGAGCAAGACGTAATAAGTGACAAACGTTGAATGCTGCCAGATTTCTCCTTCACGTACTCGTGTACTGATTTCCATGACCCATTCCATTTTTGGAATACGTTTCTTGATTTCATTAAAACTAAACATGTTTGTTCCCTTCTTGCTTCACACTCGTTCACAAACGGGTCAAAAGCTTTATAACTTGGTTTATAGTTGTTGGATTTCCTTTGGATCATTCTTGATTTTTTCTAAAGCCTGCACTAGAAAAGCATCCATTCGCTCACGCATGAGTGCTGCCGTTATGTTTGTCTTTCCAAAGGCTTTCCATCCCGCATAAACTGCAGGCGGCTCTTCGGTATAGACATTCCCTAATGCTTCCAAGTCCCAGTATGGGTCGTACTTCTGGAGTGTACTGTATTTTAGATACGCTTCTAGAAATTCATCTGCAACGTTCAAGCCGTACAGCATCGTAAGGTTCCACCGGCAATGTGCCACGTCGACCTCTCTCGGTCCCATGCATGCGTTTGACCAATCGACGACCCCACTGATATTCTTGTCTTTGAACAAGACATTCGTCGGATGGAAATCACGGTGAATAAAGATGGGGTTGCTTTCCGGCTGTTTCTTCTGGTTTAAATAGTCGAAAGCCTGCTTCCATAATTCAGGACACGTTGACCAGACCGCTTTGACCTCGGTGACTGGATCGAAGTAACGAATATACTCATACGGCACATCGATTTCGTTTGTGTGCAATTGTGCCAAAGTTTCAGCTAATTTTTCTATCCAGTTCGCTCGATCCGCTGGATCCAACACGACATCACCCGCGATGTAACTCATCGCAACGGTTGGGTATGTGGTCTTGAATGCATACGGATCTGCTGCTAATAATACCGGTACAGCAAACGATAAGTGTCTGGCAGAAAGCAGATTCCTCGCCTCTTGTTCAGCGATTTCAGGCTCCACAGCCAGCCACTCCAAGTCAGTATATTCTCTCAAAGCGATCTGACTGATTTCACCGCCTTGGTGAGCTGTCAGCAACCATAAACGACTCGAGGTGCCACCCAACAGCGGTTCAACGTTTATGACTTTGCATTTCAAATCTCGTTCGAGCCAGTTCAATGTCTGGTTAGAAAGTTTCATGACGTGTCCCTCCTTAAATCATACAGACGATAAACGATCAGACTATTTATCGTCCGATCGTTCAGTTCATTTTAATTTGGTTCGGTTCATTAGTTTCAGTTTCATCAAGTGACTATTAGTTTCCACGGTCGTTCACCCTATCACGTTTGTCGCATTTAATAAAGTTTTGGCAGTGCTTTGCTGTCAGAGTTCTTATTACTGACAGATGAGCATCGTATCCTCAGTTTAACATATCCTATTTGACTTAAGTGAAACAATCTTCACTAAGATCAATGATGACTGTTTTCTTTAGGATTTCCAAAAACATACTTTGGCGAGTGAGCCACAGTTAAAAGAAATCGAAAAAAATACACTGACTTCCCCGCTGTCAGATTGCGTGTGCGGATAGTTCAGTGCATTTTTTTAGTTTAACAGCTTTTAGTTTGGGGTTGCAGCCTATTACTTGTAACGCTGCTGGAATTCGGTGATCGCTTCATATTCTTGTTCGAACAAACGGCTCAATCGAATGTAAAGCGGCATCAGTTCTTCATAAACGGCCACTTCTTCTTTTTCAGGAACGCTGATTTCTTGTGTTTCGACCATATGTTTCACTTCCGTCAAATCATCGATTTCTCCAATGGCGAACCGCCCAAGTACTGCGGCTCCAAGGCACGCGCCTTCCACCGTTTGCGGGATATGCACTTCCTGGTTGAAGATATTCGCCATCATCTGTCTCCACACACTTGACTTGGCAAATCCGCCAGTGGCATGGATCCTTTCAGGTATGCCGATCACTTCTTCCAGCGCCAACAGCACCATGTAAAGGTTCATATTGATGCCTTCCAAAACGGCACGCATCATGTGCTCCCTTTTGTGATGGATAGCCAGGCCGTAGAAAGAGCCTCTCGCATTGGCGTTCCAAGAAGGAGCCCGTTCGCCTGACAGGTATGGATGAAACAGCAGGCCGTTTGCACCGGCACGTACCTCTGCGATTTTTTCGGTCATGATTTCGTATGGATCGATGCCTTTTTCTTTGGCTTCTGCCACTTCTTCCTGGCATAATTCATCTCTCAGCCAGCGTAAAATCATGCCCCCATTGTTGACCGGACCTCCGATGACCCAGTGGTTTTCGGTCAGGGCGTAACAGAAGATGCGTCCTTTAGGATCGGTGGCCGGCTTATCAGTCACGGTTCGAATGGCTCCGCTGGTACCGATGGTGACGGCAACGACGCCTTTTTCGATCGCATTGACGCCGAGATTAGCTAAACAGCCGTCATTGGCACCGATGACGATTTTCATATCAGGATGGATACCCATTCGCTCTGCCAGTTCTTCGTCTATATTCGAGATGACTTCGGTTGTTGGAACGAGGGCCGATAATTTATCTTTCGTTATGCCGGCCGTTTCAAGCGCCTCTGTGTCCCAGTCCAGTTCATATATATTGAACAGTCCGGTGGCGGAAGCTATGGAATGGTCCACCACATACTTCTTGAAGAAATGGTAAAAGACATACTCTTTGATGCCTATAAACCGACTCGCTTTATGGAATATATCCGGTTCTTCCTCTTTTAACCACATCAGCTTGGTCAAGGGCGACATCGGATGAATCGGCGTCCCGGTTTTTTCATAGAGTGATTTTCCGTTGGAATTTTTCAATTGCTGCGCATACGGTTCGGCTCGCTGATCGGCCCAGGTGATCGAGGCTGTCAGCGGTTTTCCTTCTTCATCTACGGCAATCAAGCTGTGCATAGCCGCGCTGAAGGAAAGGACACTGATCTTTTCTTTGTCCACTCCTGAATTTTTCATCACTCTCTCAATAGCAGTAATGACCGCCTCCAGTATTTCATCCGGGTCTTGTTCCGCGATTTTTGGTTCCGGTGTCAGCAATGGGTATTCGACTGTCGCTTGATAAATAATTTCTCCTGTGGCAGAAAACAGCACGGCTTTCGTGCTCGTGGTTCCGATATCCGCTCCGATAGAATAGTGTTTCATTTCATTACTCCTTTCAGTACTCGTTTAATAAGAAAGAAGCTCCTGTAACAGAAGCTTCCCGTATTTTATTTATTTATCCTTACATGAAGAATACGCCTAGGAGCATCGCCATGCCTAAACCTGTGAAGCCAATAATGGTTTCCATGACGGTCCAGCTTTTCAGTGTGTCTTTTTCATCTAAACCGAAGTATCTGGAAACTAACCAGAACCCAGAATCATTGACGTGAGAGAAGG
Source organism: Alkalibacterium sp. f15 (assembly GCF_049389645.1). Classification (GTDB taxonomy): domain Bacteria; phylum Bacillota; class Bacilli; order Lactobacillales; family Carnobacteriaceae_A; genus Alkalibacterium. The sequence continues at coordinate 2,068,841 of NZ_CP186540.1, read as the reverse complement.
CTGTTGCGCCACCTGCGATAGCAATAACGATCAATGCCAATCCTGGTCCTTCTACTCCCATGATCGGTAGTACTGGAGCCATTAAACCGGCTGCCGTGACCATAGCTACGGTCGCTGAACCTTGAGCAATTCTTATGACAGAAGCAATAGCGAAAGCCAGGAGGATCGGTGGTAATGGTGAGGCCGCCATTTGATTACCTAAAACATCGGCCACGCCTGAATCGATAAGCACCTGTTTGAATACGCCACCGGCACCGGTAACCAGGATAATGATACCAACTGGTTCCAGAGCTTTAGTTGCTATGCCCTGTACATCTTTACGTGAGTAACCTCTTTTTGTGCCTAATATTCTGAAAGTCACCAAGGTTGCAATCAGCATGGCGACGATCGGATGACCGACAAATGTCGTTATACTGCGGACTAGATTTCCTTCTGCAAAAACAACGGTCGACAGGGTGTTTAATAGAATCAGTGCCAAGGGTACAAGAATGATGGTCGCTATCAAACCGAAGCTTGGTAATTCTTTGTCCCATTCTTTGTCTTCAATGTTCATATATTCAGGAATACCGACATCAATTTTTTTCGAAATATATTTACCGAATACAGGTCCTGCAAGAATCATGGATGGGATCCCGGCAATGAAACCGAACAAGATGACCCAGCCTAAATCAGCACCGACTAAATCGGCCACCGCTATTGGACCCGGTGTTGGTGGGATATAAGAATGCGTAACTGCCAGACCTGCCAGCAGCGGAATCCCGTAATAAAGCAGTGAACGGCCTGTTTTTCGCTGCAAGCCGTAAACGATCGGAACTAAAATAATAAATCCGACATCGAAGAATACTGGGATAGCAACTAGGAATCCGGCTATACCTAAAGCCCACTGTGCTTTGCCTTCTCCGAATTTCTCCAGCAGGGTGCTTGCGAGACGCTCGACGCCGCCGGATATTTCCAGCATTTTACCGAACATAGCTCCAAGTCCCACAACGATTGCGACAAATCCCAGCGTGCCGCCCATGCCGCTGATGACAGAATCGATGACACTGTTCAGTGGCATACCTGTGGCCACACCGACCAGCAAACTCGTTAACAGCAATGCGACAAACGCATGTAATTTTGTTGTAATAACTAAGAATAATAATACCGCAATTCCTAACGCCGCGATTAAAATCAATAGTGTACCATTCATTTTTATTCCTCCATTTTAAGTAAATTTATATTAATCATTCAACTCAACTGCATGGCCACCAAACTGATTACGTAAGGATGCTACCACTTTCCCAGTAAATGTATCAGACTCCAAGGAACGATTACGCATCATCAGTGACAAGGCAATGACCGGCGCAGATACTTCCAGTTCCATCGCCGTTTCGACTGTCCATCTTCCTTCACCCGACGCATGAACGACCCCTTTTATGTCATCCAGTTTCGGATCTTCGGAAAACGCATCTTCCATCAATTCGATCAGCCATGAGCGTATAACAGAGCCGTTGTTCCATACTCTCGCCACTTCTTCATGATTGTAATCGAAGGAACTTTTTTCCAGAATATCGAAGCCTTCACCAATGGCCTGCATCATGCCATACTCCACGCCGTTGTGGACCATCTTGAGGAAGTGACCACTGCCGCTTTGACCCGTATATAAGTACCCTTTATCGACTGAAATATCTTTGAATATTTGTTCGATCTGTTCGACGACGTTTTTGTCGCCGCCGACCATCGTACAAGCCCCGTTGCGTGCCCCTTCTATGCCTCCACTCGTGCCGACATCAACGTAATGAATGCCTTTTTCCTTAAGTACTCCGTGTCTTCTCATGGTGTCTTTGTAGTGTGAATTTCCTCCGTCAAGAATGATGTCCCCATCAGATAGTAGTGGCGTCACCTTGTTCAAAAGATTTTCCGTGATATCTCCGGACGGTACCATCATCCAGATGATTTTTCTTTCCGAAAAATTATCGACGACCGCCTCGATTGAATGTGCTCCCGTGGCGCCCTTCTTATCGGCTTCTTTCACCAAATCAGCATCTATATCAAATGCGATTACTTCATGGTTGTTTTCCATCAGATTCAAAGCTAAGTTCATACCCATTTTTCCCAGTCCACAAATCGCTAATCTCATTTCCATTCCCCTTTATGAAATATTTTTCTATGTTTTTATTATACAAAAGAATTTTATTCTTTGCAAGCGTTTTCCGGAATTTTATTTCTTTTTATTTGTTTTTACTTTATACTGAAAACAAACATTATGAGAGGTGAGCCCATGAATAAGACTTTTCAAAATAAAAACACCCAGATGCGCATCCGTGCATTACACTCCACATTAAGTGATAAAGAACGGCTCCTGGCCGATTTCATTCTAGACTCTCCGGAAAAGGTCATTCATGGCACGATCAATGAAGTCGCTGAAGAATTAAATTTGGCCGATTCCACTGTCTTCCGTTTTTGTAAAAAGCTTGGATATAAAGGCTTCCAGGATCTCAAAATTTCACTGGCAACAGAAACCACTAATGTGATGAAAGATATCCATGAAAAAGTATCAAAAAGCGACGATGAAAAAACTATTTTAGAAAAAGTTTTTCATTCGAATATAAAAACCCTTCAGGACACCCTAGAGGTCATTGATGATAGTGATTTTTCTGGTGCGGTCGATACGATTCTGCATGCAAATAAAATCGAGTTGTTCGGTTTCGGCGGGTCGAACATCATTGCCATGGACGGCTACCATAAATTCATTCGAACAGGCCTTACTGTCAGTGCCCTGACTGACTCTCATATGCAGCTGATATCGGCTTCACAGTTAAAAGAAGGCGATGTTGCCATTCTGATTTCTCATACGGGACACTCAAAGGATATCCTGGAGATCCTGGAAACAGTTAAAGAACATAATGTCCCTACCATTTGCATCACCGGCTTCACTCAGTCACCACTCAGTCAAGGAACTGATATTTCCTTGTACACGTTGTCGGAAGAAACCGACTTCCGTTCCGAGGCCTTGGCTTCTCGAATTGCACAACTGAGCATACTGGACGCCCTCTATGTCAACGTCATGATGGCGCTGGAAGACAAAGGCAAGGAATCACTGCAGCACGTGCGTAAAGCTATTCAGAAAAAACGGCTGTAATTTTTCTGCAGACAAAAAAGGATCGAATCCGCTGAGATTCGATCCTTTTTCATGTTTATTTTTTTAGAGGAAAGATTTTTCATCTTTCTTCCACTGCTTCTTTCAGATATGCTAGTGCTTCATTTTTTAGAATGCCGCGCAAAACGTACTCTGGCAGCGTTTGGAATGGAATGTTTTTCACTTTTGTAGCTTTACCTTTTCTGGCGATGGCTATATAGCCCGTTCCTGATAGGCGCTGGCCGGATAGATCCAATTCTGTCCTGGCACTGACGCCCAGTCCGACATCCGTCTGAAATTTTTCGGCACATTGTTCAGCTAGTTTTTTTACCACATTTTCCTCGGATTCGCTTTCCAGATCGGTCAGGTCGAATTGTTTTTCGCTGGTCTTGTGATCCCGCGAAACGATTCCGCCTTCAAACACCGATGAGACGCCGGCTATCCCGGTCAAGGAATCCATCACCAGACCGCCTGTAAATCCTTCGACCACGCTTAGGGTAAGTGTTTCTTGATGCAACAACTCCACCACACGGGATTCAATGGTCTGATTCTCGCCGTACCCGATAAAATTCGAAGAAAGCTTAGCGAGAATTTCATCAGCCACTTGCTGGTTCATCTGCTGTGCGGCCTGCAGATCAGCTGCGTTAGCGGTCAATCGGATCATGACGTGGCGCGGTTTGGCATACATGGCGATCGTTGGATTGGTCTGACTTAGGATCCGGTCATCCAAGATGGAGGCCACTTTCGATTCGCCGATGGCATAAAAATTCAGATACATGGAATCGATCACGCCATTTTGCTGAACTTTTTCCAGCAAGTACGGCTTCACGCCATTTTTCAGCATATATTCCATTTCGTACGGTACACCGGGAAGAAGAATGAAATACTGTGGTGTCGTCCCTTCCCTTTCCAACTCGAACGTGGCCCCACAAGCTAGACCCACGTCATTAAGCAGCGTGTTACCATTTTTGAAAGTCAACGATTCGCTGTAAGCCTTACTTGTAGGCTTCTCACCACGATTTTTGAACTCTGTCAGGATCCTTTCGAGCTGTACCTCATCTTCGACCAATTCGTCACCCACAAATTCTGCCACGACCTCTTTGGTGATGTCGTCCTGAGTGGGACCCAAACCGCCTGACAGGATGATGATGTCCGAACGGCTTGACGCTAGCTCCAAAGCATCTCGTATGCGTTCGGGATTATCCCCAACTGTTTGCAGGTGATACGTCCCGATGCCGATACCAAGCAGTTCCTGAGCGATCTTGCTGGAATTGGTATCCACAACGAACCCCATCAGCAATTCGGTTCCGACTGAAATAATTTCTGTTTTCATAAGTAATCTCCTCTGCGGTTTGTTTCTTCATAAGTTTATTGTATCAAAATTTAAAGTTTTAAGCATGAACTGTTGAAACTTGTTTTCTTCAGTTTAGTCGTGTGACTTGCTCGGAAAGTGTGTAGTGGCTGCGCTTGAAACGAACATGTTAATGAAAAAGAAGTGCGACAATGCGCACTTCTCTATTTTAGTATCCAGTTTGGTGCGGTTATTCGCCCGCTTGTTTCGTTAAGATTCGCGGACCGTCTTTCGTGATCGCAATGGTGTGTTCATACTGGCAGCTGAGTCCGCCGTCTTTCGTGCGTGCTGTCCAGCCGTTGTTATCCATTTGTGAGCGCCAAGTCCCGGTGTTTACCATCGGTTCGATCGTGATGACCAGGCCTTCTTTCAAACGGGAGCCTTTACCCGCTTCACCGTAATGCGGTACACTCGGTGCTTCGTGTAAAGTGGGTCCGATGCCGTGTCCGATAAATTCGCGGACAACCGAAAAGCCTTCCGCTTCCACGTGGGTTTGAATGGCATGACCGATGTCACCCATACGGTTGCCCAGTTTGGCCGCTTCGATCCCTTTGTACAATGCTTCTCTCGTGACGTCCATCAGTTTTTTCAGTTCCGGCGTAGGTTCACCGACGCTGTAGCTCCAGCATGAGTCTGCCAGGGCACCGTTCAAGTTGACAACCATGTCCACTTTGATCAAGTCCCCTTGTTGCAAGACCTCTTTACGTGGAAAGCCGTGACAGATCTCGTCGTTCACGCTGACACAGGTTGAGTATTCATAGCCTTCAAACCCTTTTTGTTCAGCGGTCGCGCCGTATTTCTCCATCAATTTTTCAACGTATTTTTCGATATCCCAACCTGTAATACCCGGTTTAATAAAATCGCGCAAATGCTCATGGATTTTAGCTAGCACTTCGCCGGCTTTTTCCATCGCTTCAATTTCGCGAGGTGATTTCAAAGTAATCACAAACATTCTCCTCTTTTTTAAATTATCCTCTACTAGTATAGCGAAAAAACAGCGTTTAAAAAACCTTTTTCTCGAAAAGTTCTTTATCAGGAAGGAGCATACTCGCTACCGGCGAGTATGCACAGCATTGGAAGGGTTGCTTTCGGGAAATTTGGGTATTGATTGAGTGAGTTGTGCGTGGGTTGAGTGAGTTTTTTGAGTTTGTGCGTGACTGGTTCGTGATTCGGGCAAGTTCGGTAAGTAGGATGAGCCGTATCTGTTCTAATTACCGAATACGGGCTGGTTCGGTAGTTAGGAAAAAATTCTCTTTTTCAAAGTGTCGAAGTTGGTGACTGTTCGGCACTTTGAAACTGAGCAAGTAACGCTAATTACCGAATGGGGACTCATTCGGTAATTAGCAGGAGATTAACTTTTCCAAAGTGTCGAAGGTGTATGGAGTTCGGTAATTAGCTGAACGGGGGCCGCGTCAACTTACCGAATACCGCCAAGTTCGGTAAGTTGACGCCACGCTTGGATCCCTACTTACCGAACCGACCGCATAACCCGCTTTTCATGATGTCCATACTCGCTCCAGAGCGAGTATGCACCACTAAACTTCAATGGGTGTAGAAACTGACGCCCGTCAGTTTCTTCTTTCTAAAATTCATAAAGAAGCCTTCGACTCGGGAGTCGAAGGCTCACATATCTTACTCGTAGTAGCTGTTACTTGTCGTTCCTACTTTTGGAAGGAGCATACTCGCTGCCGGCGAGTATGGACAGCATTAGAAGGGTCGCATTCGGGAAATTTGGGTGTTGATTGAGTGAGTTGTGCGTGATTGGTTCGTGATTCGGGCAAGTTCGGTAAGTAGGATGAGCCGTATCTTTGCTAATTACCGAATGAGGGCTAGTTCGGTCGTTAGGAGAAGATTCTCAGTTTCAAAGTGTCGAAGGTGCTGACTATTCGGCACTTTGAAACTGAGCAAGTAACGCTAATTACCGAATCGGGACTCATTCGGTAATTAGCAGGAGATTAACTATTCCAAAGTGTCGAAGGTGTATGGAGTTCGGTAATTAGCTGAGTGGGTTCCGCGTCAACTTACCGAATACCGCCAAGTTCGGTAAGTTGACGCCACGCTTGGATCCCTACTTACCGAACCGACCGCAAAACCCGCTTTTCATGATGTCCATACTCGCTCCAGAGCGAGTATGCACCACTAAACTTCAATGGGTTTAGAAACTGACGCCCGTCAGTTTCTTCTTTCTAAAATTCATAAAGAAGTCTTCGACTCGGGAGTCGAAGGCTCACATATCTTATTCGTAGTAGCTGTTGCTTGTCGTTCCTACTTTTTTGTAGTGTTTTCTACAAACGTTCCTTAGACGGCGTGGACTGATTTGTTTTCCGCACCAGTCATAAAGGCATCGTGCAGTCAGTTTTTCTTTAGGGAAAAGCAGTTTAAACTCTTCTACATGCTCCAGTATTGTTTTATCCAGCGCCTGTTTATTCTGACACGGCACACAGCAACTTTTTTTCCGAGTCACAGTCACCTGACTCTCACCGCAGGTCATGCAGTATACAGTTTTCTTTAGATTTTCATACTCAAAGTCGGGTAACTGTTTCTCATAAGGCACTGATTCTCTATTTTCTTTTACCAACTTTTGAGCCAGATAGCGCTGCTCTTTCGATAGTGGTGTTAGTCGGTGATTGATATCTTTGAAATGTTTCTCAATTTGATTCGGATAAACAACAGATTCGGAAGGCTTTGCCTGATACAGATGAAAGGTTGGATGCACAAATATCACTAAGGCTTCAACACTCAACCCGTACCCTAAATCTTTGATTAACTGCTTCATCAATGTTTTTGCACGACTCACCTGATTCAGTGGACTATTGATCTCCTGCCCAGTGAGCGTCGTCAATTGACCGGCATTCATTTGATAATTCCCTTTATAGTTTTTGATTTCGTATATATATAGCGTATCCGAAGTAATGAGGATACTGTCCACTTGAAACGTACTTGTTCGACTCGTCAGCAGCAAATCATTCAAAACGATCACTTCTTTAATCAGATACTTTTTGACATACGCGTCAAAAAGCTCCTCTCCTTCAAATCCCTTCTCTAGATTGAGCAGATAATTTCGATCAGTGTCCTGCAATTCCATTCGTTTATCCAGTGCGAGAAGTCCCAAGTGAAGTTTAGACTTCTCTCTATGCTTGAGTATCAATTTGCTCTCACCCCTTCACCTTTAATATTGTCCAGCTAATAATTTTTTCATCAAAATTGTTGAGTGTTTTTGAGATATTTTTGTGAATACGGTCTAAACTCGTCAAATCAGCTTCAAATTTGTCATGGTTCGACACTTTGGAGGTGATTTTACTTTTCTAAGTGCTGAATAGTGAAAGGTTCGGTAAGTAGCCAGTGTTGTTCCTCCCCAATGTGCCGAAGCTCATGCAGGTTCGGTTATTAGAAAAATTAAATGCGCCGCTAATTACCGAATGAGCCTCCATTCGGTAATTAGCGGCGCGAAAGTTTTTCAAAGTGTCGAAGGCGTGCCAAGTTCGGCGATTAGCTGAACAGAGTTAGCGGCAACCTACCGAATACCGCCGAGTTCGGTAAGTTGCATCCACGCTTGAATCCCTACTTACCGAACCGACCGCAAAACCCGCTTTTTACGATGTCCATACTCGCTCCAGAGCGAGTATGCACCACTAAACCTTTCAAAGGTTGTGGAAACTGACCCGTGGCGGTCAGTTTCGTCCTTCCGAAGATAAAAAAAGAGGCCTTCGACCCGAGAGTCGAAGGCTTTCCGTATTGTATTAGTCTTGATCGATGAATTCTATCTCGTAGCCTTGGGTCTCAAAGAAGTCTTTGACCGTTTCGCGGCGACGGGTGTTTTCGGGAATCATCACGATCGTGTCTTTGGTTGTTTCATACCCATCAAATATCGGTAACTGGCTTGAATCTATACCGATCGGGTCGTCATGGCCGTCAGGTTGGTAATAGTCCTCTTCCGGCAAACCCGTTAAGCGAAATTCCAGCATGGCTCCAAGTTCCGAATATTGTTCATAAGCTTCATTGTCCATCAGGATCAGGTCGTATTCCGCTGCAGCTAATCTAGCGAGAAAGCCTTCCACCATACGTCCCTGTGGTGTAAAGGATACGTAGGCTGACTCTTTCTCACTTTCCGGTTCCAGCAAATCGTTCAGATCGTTGATCAATGCTTCTTCTTCTAAAAAACTGACTTCGGCTGCAAAGACCGTTACGTGAAAGGTGGTCTCGGTGCGGTTGAATGCATCAACCGTGATAAAGGCCAGGAGCGACACCACGATCACGGCGATCACTACGTGCCAGTGGTAGTATCCCCACAGGTAGTCGATTTTTTCTTTGGTGGTATCTTCTGAATTCAGTATTTCTCTTATTTTCGTTTTCGCCATAAAAGACCGTCCTCTTGATTGATTTTTCTTCCCCATCCGTGCATGATTCTAATTATTGATTTGTACCGAAAAATTCTATCTCGTAGCCTTGGGTTTTGAAGAAGTCTTCGATGGCATCGCGGCGTTGGGTATTTCCGGGAATCATGACAACCAGGTCTTTGGTCGTTTCATACCCATCAAATACCGATAACTGACTTGAATCTATGCCGATCGGCTCGTCATAATTATCCGGCTGATAATAGTCTTCTTCCGACAAACCAGTTAAGCGGAACGACATCATGTTATCATAGGCAGCATATTCTTCAAAATCTGTTTGATTCATCAAAATCACATCATACTCTGCCGCGGTGATTTGGGCCACGAATCGGTCGGCCGTTTGACCGTGAGCCGTGAAAGTAGCATAAGCGGTCTCGTTCCGACCTTCGGGTTCCAACAGGTCGTTGAGGTCATCGGTTAAGTTTGGCGCTTCTTGCTGTACCACTTCTGGCGCCAGTACCGTAACATGAAACACGGTGATGGGTCGGTTCATCCAGTCTTCAAAAAGATAGCCCACAAAAAATAACGCTAACACGGAAAATATCACGTGCCAGCGGTAGTATCCCCACAAGTATTCAAATTTTTCCTTTTTTGTATCATCGGAATTCAGTATTTCTCTTACTTTCGTTTTCGACATAAAGACCGTCCTCTTTATTGATTTTAATTTTCTCTCTTCATTAAAAATTGTCGTGTTCAGTTGATTTTCATCTTATCTATTTTCCTTCCCCATTTTAGCATAGGGGGCAAGTGTATTCAATCAAGGAAAAAAGGGTTGATTATTTGGTGAACAGTAAATTTTAATAAGAGGACGGCCCATCTGGTAAGTGTGCAAGCTCAAAACACCTTTGCTTGCCTTATTTCTTACCTGTAGTATACGCTATTTATTCGTCCGTGTCAGGTATAAAGACTTCGATATGCTGTTTACAAACTTTTAATTTTATCGGTAGTGAATCGCCTTTATCACCGTCAACATTTGTGATGACTGATTCATCTTTTTGTTCATCTGAGAGTGAAACATGGGCTTCTTCGAACTTGCGGTAAAAGACCCGTTCGTCATCGGTCAGTTTTCCAGCTAAGATTTTCGGTATCAGATCGAGCTTGTCAGAAATCTTGTGGCCTTCTAATGCTACCAGGTGCAGGAAGCCATCATCCACGCGTGCGTCTGGAATCATCGATTGAATCCCCGCCACGGAATTCGTTAGGGCAATGAGCACTAGGAATGAATCCACTTCTGCGGTTTCACCGTCGATATCGAATTTGAAGGGGTAGACTTTTTTTTCGGAGATGGCTTTAGCCCCTTCAATAACATAGGCAATCGGACCTAACTTGGTTTTCTTCTCGATCGGCACATCATGGACCGCTTCGGGAACTGATCCGATAGCGACAATATCGATAAAATATGTATCATTCAATTTCCCGATATCGATCGTTTTTTTCTTGCGGTTCGTCAAGGCTTTGATCGCTTTGTCCGGGTTCATCGGGATGTCCAGAACACGCCCCAAGTCGTTGACGGTACCCAGCGGGATAAAGCCAAAAGCTGGTCGGTATTCTTCTGGTGCAATGCCGTTCACGCATTCGTTCACTGTACCGTCACCACCCAAGGCATAAATCGCATCCACCTGAGCACGTGCGGCTTCACGGGCAAACTTTGTAGCGTCCCCGGCTTTTTCTGTCCATTTCAGTTCCACTTCATCATATAATTTTTCAAGTTCGGCTTTAGCTTGAGGACCATATTCTTTGCCTTCTTCACTGCCACTGGTCGGGTTAACGATTACAACTGCTTTTGTCATAGATTCAAACTCCTTAATGTATAGTCATTTTGCTAATCTTATTTTACTTTAAAGTCTCCTAATATACCAAAAAAATGGCCTCGGGACTCCGAGACCATTTCCGCTTCGATCGATTACAGTTCTTTGCCGTTTGATTCGATCACTTTTTTGTACCAGAAGTAACTGTCTTTTTTGTAACGCTTGAGTTCTTTTTCATCCAGTTCTTCACGATCAACGTATACAAAACCGTAACGTTTCTGGTAGCCGTTCATCCAGCTGAGCAGATCGGTATAGCTCCATGTACAATAACCTAATACGTCGACCCCGTCTGTGATCGCTTCTTGAATCGTTCTAACGTGGTTTTTCAAGAAGTCGATACGGTAGTCGTCATGAACCGACCCGTCTGCTTCCAGATCGTCATAGGCACCTAAACCATTTTCCGTAATTAGAATAGGCAGATGATAGCGGCTGTTGATGCGACGCATCGCTATGCGCAGACCGGTTGGGTCGATGTCCCAGTCCCAGTCGGTTTTTTCGATGAAGGTGTTTTCGGCTGATTTATACATGCCAGGAACGCCGCTTGCCTGACTCGTTCCTTTTTTACCGGTCGTATTCATTTTACCCTCAGCCACGCCGTCTATAGGATTCGCTTCAACGGTCGCAGTCTGGTAATAATTCAGTCCCATGAAATCAGGTTTGCCTGCTTTGAGCAGCGCCTTGTCACCGGGTTGGACATCCGGCGTCAAATCATTGCGCTCCAGATATTTCCAGACGACTGACGGGTATTCGCCGCGCACATAGATATCCATCCATAAGTGAGCGTTGAACTCTTCATTGTTTTCTGCCGCCAGTTGGTTGAGTGGATGACTGTCTAACGCATAGGTTGGGCCATATGCAAAACTCGGTCCGATCATGCCAGGCATATCCATTTCTCTGAAGCGTTTGATGACGGAAGCATTTGCCAGATGCGCAATGTGGTTGGCTGCATACATGCGTTTTTCGTCTTTGACATTTGGTGGATGAGCTGCCATGTTGTAGCCGAGTTTGATGAAGATGTTCTGTTCATTCAAACTGACCCAGTATTTCACTCTGTCGTTGTAACGATTGAAAAGGATTTCGGCATAACGGGTAAAGTCTGCGATCACTTGACGATTTTCCCATCCGCCGTATTTGTCCTGCAAAGCTTGTGGGATATCCCAGTGGTACAAGGTGACGAGCGGTTCAATACCGTATTTTAATAACTCGTTGATCAAGTTATCGTAAAATTCGAGTCCTTTCTCGTTCACTTCACCGTCTCCATCTGGGATCACACGTGCCCAGGCAATGGAGAAACGGTAGGCTTTCAATCCTTGATCCGCCATCAGTTTGACGTCTTCTTTGTAACGGTGATAATGGTCAACCGCAACTTCGCCAGTCGTGCCTTTGAAGGTCTTACCAGGTATCTGCACAAATTTATCCCAAACGGATTCTCCTTTTCCGTCTTCTTTCATTGCCCCTTCGATTTGATAAGCGGCAGATGCGGATCCCCATAAGAAGTCTTCTGGGAAGGCATCGAGTTCTTTATGAAACATTGACTCACTCCTCTAATTAGTATTTTTACAACTTGGAAATGGTGTTCGCTTTTATATCTCGCTGAAAATGACACTTGCCCACCTAGTATAACCGTTTTCATTCATCAATCTCAAGAAAAAAATACTTGAACTTTGAAGCCTTTGTTCCAATTGGCTTTCATTGAAAATCTCACCCTAAAATGGTATCCTTTTAGGATAGAGCTTATTTGAACGTTATTAAATAAAAAAGATATTTAAGGAGTGAAAGCAATGCCTAGTGTAATGATCGTGTATGCAAGTTTAACGGGAAACACGGAAGAATGTGCGGAGATTTTGGAAGAAGCGTTTAAAGATTTAGGCGCTGAGGTTGAACTGGTCGAAAGTGTTTTTGCTGACCCTGAAGACTTGAAAGGTGTCGACATCGCGTTGGTTGGTACATACACCTATGGAACCGATGCTGATTTGCCGGATGAAATCGTCGACTTTTATGAAGAACTTGAAGACGTGGATTTAACAGGTAAGATATTCGGCTGCTTTGGTTCCGGTGATACGTTTTATGAGAAATATTGTAAATCAGTGGATGATTTTGATGAGCAATTTGAAAAGACCGGTGCCTTAAAGGGTGCTGAAAATGTCAAAGTGAATTTGAATCCTGAAGCAGAAGACATTGAGAATCTGAAAAGTTTTGCCGTAAAAGTAATGGCAGCATACAAAAATAAGTAAGTAATATTTCTAGAGTAGAGAATAGAGGATGTTTGGTAGTAACAACGGACGTGGGTTGTTGCTTCGGACACCTTTCTTCCCTACTCTTTTTTCAAGCATTCTCGTTGGACCTCTTCCATTTCTTTCGCTATACTTTTAACGAAGGAAAATAAGTTGAAGGTGGGAATTTTTACATGGCATTGACAGAAGGATATCAAATGAATAACGGTTTAACCATTCCAAAATTAGGTTTTGGCACTTTTCAAGCCCAAGATCAAGAATGCAAGCAAGCAATCTTATGGGCCCTCGAAGCCGGCTACCGCCACATCGATACGGCTCAAGGTTACAAAAACGAAGAAGACGTTGGCGAAGCCGTAAAAGAAAGTGCTGTGCCGCGTGAAGAAATCTTCATAACCACTAAACTGGACAACAAAGAACACGGGTATGATAAAACGAAAAAAGCGATTGAAGAATCCCTGCGCAAACTGGACACACCTTATATCGATCTGATGCTGATCCACTGGCCGAACCCCATCCATTTCCGCGATAATTGGAAACAAGCAAACGCCGAAAGTTGGAAAGCCATGGAAGAAGCGGTAGCTATAGGTAAGATAAAAACGCTTGGTGTATCCAACTTCCTTCCGCATCACCTGGATGCTCTACTTGAAACGGCGAATATCAAACCGGCTGTGAATCAGATCCTGCTGAATCCAAGCGAAATGCAGCCCGAGACAGTTAAATATAATAACGAACACAACATCATCAATGCAGCTTATAGTCCTCTCGGCACAGGTAAGATTTTTGAAATCGACGAATTGAGTGATTTGGCTGAAAAATATGACAGATCGATCGCGCAACTCGTTTTACGCTGGAGCTTGCAACACGCTTTCTTGCCTCTGCCAAAAACAGTCACGAAAGAACGTGTCTGGGAGAACGCCGCTATCTTTGACTTCGACATCGAAGAAGTGGATATGCAACGGATCGACGGTCTGGCCGGCCGTGCCGGCTCGGCGAAAGATCCTGATACGGTTCCATTTTAATTTACTGAACAACAAAAAAAGGCTTGATTAGGAGGTTTCATACCTCTTATTCGAACCTTTTTTACTATAACTAATTTTTCAGGAATTTTTCCAAGTGATCAATGAATGGGCAACGATATGATTGGCTTTATCTACGAGTTCTTTTTCGGTGAATTCATATTGCCCTTGGGCAGTTAATACAGCCATTCCATGAATAGAAGGCCAGACGATATCTAAAAACGCCTTTTTTTCCACGCTATTTTTTTCGTCTAATTCTTTCATCTGATCCATCACTTGGTTTAACGAAAGGAAGGCACACTCATGTAAGGGGCTGGATGCTGCTTCTCCTCCCAAAAAGAGAGCGCAGAAAAGAGGTCCTTCTTCTTTAGCAAAACGTATGTAATTCGCACACACATAATCTAAACGAGTATCCTTGACAGAAATATTGAATACATCTTTTCGGATGATCTCTTTTACATAATCAAGTAAATTTTCTTTCAAATCATCCATATTTTTAAACTCTTTATAAATCGGTTGAGTCGATGCATTAAGATACTCGGCAATGCGTCGCGCTGTGAAATGATTAAAACCTTCATCTTTTATTAATTCCAAAGCAGCATCTAAGATATGCTCTTTCAGAATTCTCCTTTTTCTAGGCATCTTCTTCACTCCCTTATTAATAAAATTTTAACCTCTAATACCCTATAATGATTACAAGTATAACATATTGAACATTATGGTTAAAGGCTTTTAAACCAGTTTAAAAATATAATTAATTTATCATAAGTAGTCGGACGCCTTTTGTTTTTCGTCAGACAAACCTGTTAAAATAATCCGACCAATCAGATTTATATTAAATACCGGTGGCAATCATTTTTAGATTGTGACATCCTGTCATCTGTGCTAATATTATATAGTAATGTAAAAAATGTAGGAGGAATTATTATGGTATTACCGAATTTTGAAGACAATCTAAAGAAATACGCTGACTTGTTAGTAACAACAGGTGTAAACGTTTCTGATGGGCATACTGTTGTATTAAGCGTTGACGTTGATCAAGCTCCACTGGCTCGTTTAATAACTGAAGCGGCTTATCAAAAAGGCGCTAAAGAAGTTATCGTTAAATGGACGGACGATCAAGTGACTCGTTCCACATTCAAACATGCTCCTGAAGAAGTCGTTGCTACTGTTCCTGAATATAAAGTAGACGAATCGCTGGATTTCATCGAAAAAGGTGCAAGTCGTATCAGCGTTCGTTCTTCTGACCCTGATTCACTTAAAGGGCTGGACAACAAGAAAATCGCTGCTGCTCAAAAAGCAAATGGCCGTGCGTTTTCAGCAATGCGTAAAGCCACTCAGTCAAACAAAGTAAGCTGGGTCGTTGCTGCCGCATCTGGTGAAAAATGGGCTGAAAAAGTATTCCCTGAACTGAACACTGCTGAAGAACGTGTTGATGCGTTGTGGGATGCTATTTTTAAAGCCATTCATTTATACGATGAAAGTCCTGTCTCCTCTTGGGAAAACAAAGATAAAACTTTAGAATCCAAAGCAGAAGAATTGAACAAAGAACAATTCGTTTCACTGCACTATACAGCTTTAGGCACTGACTTGACTGTCGGATTACCTGTAGGTCACCGTTGGGAAGGCGCCGGCAGCTTGAACGCTCGCGGCGAACGCTTCATGGCTAACATGCCTACTGAAGAAGTATTCAGCGCACCTGATGCTAACCGTGTCGACGGCGTGGTTGTTTCTACCAAGCCATTAAGTTATGCCGGTAACATCATTGAAGGCATGGAATTCCATTTCAAAGATGGTAAAGTTGTTGACGTTAAAGCTGAAAAAGGCGAAGACGTGCTTAAAGAATTGATCAAAACGGACGAAGGTGCAGCACGTTTAGGTGAAGTTGCTTTAGTACCAGACGCTTCCCCTATCTCACGGTCTGGTTTGACCTTCTTCAACACCTTATTTGACGAAAATGCTTCAAACCATTTGGCACTGGGTTCTGCTTACGCATTCAACTTAGAAGGCGGAACAGAAATGTCTGAAGACAAACTGAAAGAAGCCGGATTAAACCGTTCTGACGTTCACGTTGACTTCATGATCGGTTCAGACCAAATGGATATCGACGGAATCCGTAAAGATGGCACTCGCGTACCCGTATTCCGTAAAGGTGCTTGGGCTTAATACAAGGAAAAGTAATTTAAGATTCAAAAAATTAATGATGTGAAATTCCCCTATTGCTTTCAGGGGAATTTTTTATGGGAGGAAACATTCGATGCATTACTTTATGGGACTTTATGATCGTCCTTTTGAACTAATGGCTTCCGGCAAGAAAACCGTTGAAGTACGCTTAAATGATGAAAAACGACGCAAGCTGTCTGTTGGGGATTTCATTACCTTCAGCAAATTAACTGATCCATTTGACGACGTTACCGTACGTGTCAATAATTTGACCCCCTTCCCTACTTTCAAGGAAATGTACGAAACCATTCCGGCGAGAGACTTGGGTTCACATGGTAAAACAGTTGAGGCCCTGTTGGAACGGACCTATGCACTCTATGCCCCTGAAAAAGAAAAACAATGGGGGACCCTTGCGATAGAAATCGGAAAACAAAAAACTGACTAATTAGTAAAAGCTGCCCAAGTTGGCAGCTTTTTACATTTATAAGACTTATTTCTCTGTAATAACAGGTTCAAACTTCTCTGCTTTAATGGTATTGACGATATCTTTGATTTCATCCAATAAGGTCCTGAAACTTTCTTTATTGAACGTTTCTTTGTTACATAATAGTTCAAAATGCTTGTTGGCGTAATGTATGTTGTAGCCTGTTTCCATAAAGCCAGTACGTTTGTAAAACTCTTTTTTTGCTTCGCGTTGCTTTATGTTTGGTTCATCATCTGCCATTTCTTCAAGATCCAGCACGATCTGCTTGCTGGGATAGTACTCTTGTAATGCGATGAGTGTAGGCCCTCCGTATCCTTTTGCTCGGTGTCGTTTGGCTATCGCAAAGAACATCAGATACGCGTCTCCCTTATTCTTGGCTATGAGAAAAAAGCCGATGAACAGTTCGTCGGCTTTAATGGCCAGAAAATCAAACTGATCGGACTTGGACACCTCGGCCAGCTTATCAAAAGGGATTCTCTCTACCTTAGGAAAGGCCTCTCTGTTGAGTCTTTTCATTTTTCTAATGTCCTTGCGCTCTAATTGTTCGATGGGTACCAGATGCATTGAGATTCCCCCTTGCTGTTAGCTCGTCCTGTCGTGGCGTTTCTCTTAGTGAGCGGTCATAGATGTCATGTCATCTATCTGCTTCAACTGTCACCCATAGTATACCTCAAATCATGGTATTTACTTGGGTATGACCCACTCGTCGTGGGATTTTTCTGAATCTGCACTCTTGCGTGCGGGATGTCGAACTCACCACAGAATTATTTCTGAATCTGCAGTCTTGCGTGCGGAATGTCGAACTCACCACAGAATCATATCTGAATCTGCAGTCTCGCGTGCGCAATGTCGTACTCACCACAAAACTATTTCTGAATCTGCACTCTTGCGTGCGGAATGTCGAACTCACCACAGAATTTTTTCTGAATCTGCACTCTTGCGTACGGGATGTCGAACTCACCACAAAATTATTTCTGAATCTGCATTCTTGCGTGCGCAATGTCGAACTCACCACAGAATCATTTCTGAATCTGCAGTCTTGCGTGCGGAATGTCGAACTCACCACAAAATCATTTCTGAATCTGCACTCTTACGTGCGGAATGTCGAACTCACCACAAAATCATTTCTGAATCTGCACTCTTGCGTACGGAATGTCGAACTCACCACAGCATCATTTCTGAATCTGCACTCTTACGTACGGAATGTCGAACTCACCTGCATAATTCTGCCGAGTCTGTCGTTCAACCTAAGACGTCGGCTGAAGCGCATTTTTATAATAAAACACATTATTGTTTTTATGACACTACCTTCAATGATTTTAAATGAAACCAATTCCCTCAAAGGGAATTGGTTTTTCCCTTTTAGAGAAAGACCACCCAAACTATTTTTGGAAGACTAGCTTTTTCATCTGGTTTTTAAATATCGTTTAAATATTAATAAAGCGCTTTATTTATACTTAGGTTTTGTATATAATAAGAGTTGTCGAAACGTTTCAACAAATCCATAAACAAATCACGAACTAAACACAAACCAAGGAGGAACTTTTTTGAAAAAACTATTAGCCGGATTATCTTTACTTATTTTAGCAGGCTGTCAGTCACCTGAGGCAGAACTGACAACGGTCGCTGAAGATACCTTTGCCTTTTTCGAAGACTTCACTGATCCAAAAACAGGATTGACTTCGGACCGTGTCGATCTCAATGATTCGTGGAAAGAAGCCGGTCATACTTCACCCACTAATATTGCCATGTATCTGTTGAGTGTTGTCTCCGCTGTCGAGATGGATTTTATTACGGCTGACGAAGGTCAGGAAAAAATAGCCGTGACACTGGATACACTGGAAGAGATGGAAACGTGGAACGGTTTGTATTACAATTGGTATTACATAAATGATGGCGAGCTGATGACCGACTGGGGCCAATTCATTTCCATGGTCGATAACGGTTGGTTGACTGCAAGTTTTATCGTCATCGGTGATTATTTTGATGACTTGAGCACGCAGACCGATCAGTTGGTTGCGGGCATGGATTACAGTACTTTATATGATGAAGACTTCGGGTTATTCCGAGGGGGTTATGATGTTCAAGCTGAGGAGATGACTGAGCACCATTATGGCACTTTTTATTCCGAAACGCGTATCACCAGTTATTTAGCCATCGGAAAAGGTGATGTGCCGGAAGAACACTGGTGGAATATCAATCGGACAAACTTACCCACTGACACCTGGCAGTCGCAGATCCCGACCGGTGAAATGGTCAGTTATGGCGACAAAGAATTGTATCAGGGACATTATGAGTACGAAGGCATCTCCTATGTTCCAAGTTGGGGCGGCAGCATGTTTGAGGCGTTGATGCCGGCTCTTATCCTAGATGAGATCGGCTTGGCCGAAAAAGGCTTAGGCTTAAACAACGCACGACACGTACAGGGTCAGATTAAATATGCTGAAATGAATGACCTGCCTGCTTGGGGCTTCTCTCCCGCTGCCCTTCCTGACGGCTATTCAGAATTCGGCGCACCTGTGATGGGTATTTCCGGATATGCAGATCTTTCAACGGTCACCCCGCACGCCAGTTTCTTGGCGCTGGACTATGACAGCGAGGCCGTGATGGCGAATCTTGCGTATTTAAACGACTTTGACATGTATGGAGACTATGGCTACTATGACACGCTTAATCTGGATACGGAAGAGATCGCTAAGGCCTACTTGGCGCTGGATCAGGGCATGATCATGCTTTCGATTGCCAATCACCTGCATGACGGTCTGATCCGAGAGCATTTCCATAATACTGAAATCGGCAGTCAGCCGGAACACTTATTGATAGAAGAAGACTTTTTGATCGAATAAGACTTTATCCTTTTCTTGATCAAATTAAAGCAAATCGACAGACAAAAGAGAGGCCGCAGTGAGACGAAATCATCTCACCGCAGCCTCTCTTTTCACTTTCTTTTCACTACAAATGTTTCGAAAGGTTCCAATTTCAGTTCGGTCAAATCGTACGAATTTTTATTTGTTGAAGAAAGAACAACCGTCTGGTCCTCTTCTTTGCCGTGAATTGCTGCTTCACACGGTTCGTCGCTGAAGTTGGCGACGACGGTCCACACTTCTCCTTCGTATGCGCGCTCATAGATGAACAGCTGCGGGTGGTCTTCAAGTAGCATGTTGAAATCGCCTTTGATCACCAGCTGGTTATCTTTTCTCAGTTGAATCAACTGTTGGTAGGTATAAAAGACTGAATCTGACTGGTCCAGGTTTCCTGCCACATTGAGGTCTTTATGATTCGGGTTCACTTCCAGCCAAGGTTCTCCGGTCGTAAATCCGCCATGACGGCTCCCGTCCCACTGCATCGGGGTGCGGGCGTTGTCTCTGCCCTTGGCATTGATGGAGCGCATCACGTCGTCGTGTGTGTGACCTTTTGCCATGCGTTCGTGGTAGATATTGATGGTTTCAATATCTTCTGCTTGCGAAATGTCAGAAATCGGTCGATTGACCATGCCTATTTCTTCTCCCTGGAAAATGTAGGGGGTCCCCTTCATCAGGTGGAGTAAGATAGCAAACATTTTGGCGCTGCTCTCTCTGTGCTTGCCGTCATTGCCCCATCTTGAAACGATGCGGGGTGTGTCGTGATTATTCCAGAACAGACTGTTCCACGTGTCTTCAGGCAGTTCTGTCTGCCACTTTTTAAAGACTTGTTTGAGCTTCAAAAAGTCGAGGTCCAGCAAATCCCATTTGGTTGTCCCCGGTTCCTCATCTAGGGTCAAGTGTTCGAATTGGAAGACCATCGAGAGCTCTTTTCTTTCGGGTGACGCAAAAAGAGGTGCCGTTGCCGGGGTCACTCCCCAGGTTTCGCCGACCGTCATGACGTCGTAGTTACCGAATGTCTCCCGGTGCATCTCTTTCAGATAGTCGTGCAGTTTAGGGCCGTTGCCTGTGATCATCTGATCCGGCAATTTTCCGATCAAGTCGATCACATCCATGCGGAAACCACCGATGCCTTTATCCAGCCAGAAATTCATCATCTCATAAATATCTTCTCTTACCTTTGGATTTTCCCAGTTCAAGTCCGGCTGTTTTTTGCTGAATAAATGCAGGTAATATTGACCCGACGCTTCATCAAATTCCCAGGCAGACCCGCTGAACACGGAAACTAATTCGTTGGGTTCTTTCCCGTTGACGGGATCTCTCCAGATGTAATGATCTCTGTATTTATTTTCTTTACCTTTTAAAGACTCTTCGAACCACTGATGTTCGTCTGACGTGTGATTGACGACCAGATCCATTATGATACGGATGTCACGTTTTTTTGCTTCGTCTATCAATTTATCCATGTCATTCATTGTGCCAAAATCGGGATGAATCGCACGGTAATCACTGATATCATAACCATTGTCATCATTAGGTGACTGGTACACTGGACTCAACCAGATCCCCGTGACACCTAACTTCTGTAGATGATCCAGCCGGCTGATGATGCCCGGGATATCGCCGATGCCATCTCCATTGGAATCCTGAAAACTTCTAGGATAAATTTGATACATTACTGCGTTTTTCCACCAAGCCATGTTGTAACTCCTTTAAGTTTAATTTTCAAAATAAGTCGATACTGTTTTGTTTTCTACTTCTTCTTTTTTTATCATTTTTTGAAGTGACTCTACCGCCATAGCTCCCCAGTTATGTTTTGAATACGACACACTTTTAATGGGGGGTACCAGATATTGAGTAACCTGGTTTTTATCGAAGCCTCTAATGAAAATATCTTTACCGATATGATAGACATTTTTTCTCAAGTAATTGTGTATCCCCAGTGCCATTTCATCGTTCAAGGCAAAGATACCGTATTTCAATTCCGGTTCAAGGTCCATTTTTTCTCCTGCCAGATAACCGGATGCTTCAGTGAAATCCCCTTCGATGATTTCATATTCAACGTTGTTGGCTTTTGCAACTTCAACTGCCACCTCTGTACGCTCTGAACTATCGTGATTAAGTACCGGTCCGGAAATGATATAGAGCTTATCGATCTCTTCACCAACAACGAGCGACTGCACCGCTTTTTTTGATCCTGCTTTGTTGTCGAGTAAAACGGATCGTATCTGTTCGTGAGGCAACTGTCTATCGAGGACGACGATCGGATAACTGAGATCGGCATATTTCAATAATTCCTCGTTTTCATACGTCACATCCAGTACCAGGATGCCGTCGATCAATCGCTGTGGTAAAAATAAGCGGGACCGTTTACCCGAGCAGACGATCAGCTCCAGTCCCAGTTCCACCGCTTTCTGATGCATTCCTTCCAGCAGTTCGCCGTAAAACGTCCCTTGATAAGAAGATAGGTAGACAGCAATAATATCTGTTTTCTGTCTTCTCAGGTTTTGACCGGCCAAATTAGGGATGTAATTCATTTCATCTGCGATCGCCAAGATTCTTGCTCTTGTCGCTTCGCTCACCCGGGGATTCCCATTCAACGCATATGAAACGGTCGAAATGGCAACATTTGCTTTTTCTGCGATATCTCTTATACCTACCACTATGCTAACCTACTTTCATTGTTTAATACTTCGATTATACACTTTTTTAACCTCTAGTTAAAATCCTTGCGGCTGTTCTTTTTGAGCCCTTCCAAAACTATTACGCCAAACGACGCTATACACTTTTTTTTGACATGCCTTTGTATATGCCCCTCAATATGCAGATACCAGCAACTCGTCCCCTGCTCGGCGATTCCGTCGCTGTTTGGGTGTAAGAGTTTATGGCAAACCAGGCAAACCCGACAGTCCAAATCAGCTGTTTTTAGTAAAGCTACATTACTGATCCGCAGCTAAACAAGCACCGTTCGCTCATACTCAAACCAATAAAAAACACTCAGTAAAGTGAGCTCTACTAAGTGTTTTTTTACCCTTTCGCTTGTATGTAAACTTATTTTGCTTTAGTCCACTTCAATTTATCGGTAGCTGCTTTGACATAATTGTTCTGCATATAAAGATCCCAGATCAGGCCTGTCTGATAATTTTCAGCCATCAGCAGTGTTGCACCTTTATCGATGCCGATGACGCGGTCCGCGACCCATAACCTCCCGATTTCTGCGTTGAAAGAGTCCAAGAAACCATACTCGCTCCACAGCTCGGGTATATTGGTATAAAAGTGTTCCAGCGCATTCAACGAGTCTTCCGGTGTGAACACGATCGAACTCAAGGCTGCAGTCGGCGCGATCGTTCCGTTATCATTTTGCAGTGGTCTGTTTTCTGTATCATAAGCTGGTGCACCGTGGGCATGATACTCTCTCGACCCATAACTTTCCTTCGGTCCATCACAGGCGGTGAAGCCCCAGACATTTTCACCATATGAAGGGTAACGATCACTGTGATCGATCGCGTACTGTTTTTGCGCTCGCGTTGCTGCAACCGAATTATCGAACCAGTTGATGCCGTCTTCATCCACTACATCTTTGAAGTTATACCACGCATGCGAATACTGATGAATAAACAATGGATTGTGCTGTGTCGCATAAAAGTTGAAATCCTTGTATGTTCTGAGTTCTCGTTCGAAGCCTTTATAAATTTCAGCCGGGACTGGATGGGTGGGTGACGCGACGCCTAGAATGTACTGCATCAATTGCTCCGCGTACATGTCCCATTGACCAAAACCGCCTTTTTCTTCGGTGTAGCCCATATAAAAGAGGTTGCGGTCCGCGTCATAATACTTGGTCCAGTCGATCCGTTTATAGATCCTATCCATGTAGTCATAAACGTCTCCACCGAAATATTCCGCGACCGTGATGGCCCCATTGATAAACAAGGCGGTATCGATGATCGAGGCACAATCATAAAAGGCTTGGTACTTTTTGGCTGTTTCCATCTCCAGGAAATGATAGTAAAAGCCGTTCAGGTGCTCTGCATTGTTCCAGAAGGTTTTCAGTGTCCCTAAAGCACGTGCTTCACCCGCTTCTTTCGTGATCCAGCCCTTTTCTATGCCGATCACGATCGCACTCAGCCCAAAACCGACTGACGCGATGCTGGCTCTGTCTTCGTCCTGTTTGCCATTGCCATCACGGATCAGTCCGTAACCGGGGCTCTTTGGGTCTGTATTTGCCTCTTTCCAAAAGAAGTCAAAACAGCCCCTCATTTCTAATTCCAGTAGTTCATTTTTATCCATGTAGCGTAAACGCTCCTTGTCTTTTATCTTTTATTATTCTCCGGTAATACCCGAGCGATCGATACTTTCAACAAACCATTTTTGTGAAACAAAGTAGATCAATAGTAACGGAATGATCGATAACAGGGTTGCTGCCAGTTCTATGGCTTCATTTATGCCCGTACCCCCACCAGCACCGCCGGGAAACATATTATTATAAGCTGCGACAAACCGCTGCAGTTCCAGAGGTAGTGTGGTCAACATGCCCCCAAAATATATGGATGCCAGGTAGGTTTCATTCCAGTACCAGACGAGTGAGAACAAGAAACTTATAATAAATGCGGAAGCGCTGATCGGTACTCCGATCTTTGTGAAAATTTTAAACTCTCCCGCACCGTCTAAACGGGCCGCTTCGATGAGTGACATGGGTATCGTCCGATAAGTCTGGTAAAATATCAAGATAAATATCGCACTATTGATCCCCTGTCCCAATCCAGCCGGGATGGCATAAGCGGCAATACTGCCTAATAAGCCTAATTGATTGAATAGGATGTACCTTGGGATCACAGTGATCTGGGGTGGGATCACGAACGTACTCATGACCAAAACCAGTAACAGTTTTTTACCTTTAAAGTCATATCTCGCAAAGCCATAACCCACGACTGCTGCTGTCAGCATTTGTAAGACTGACGGCAGCACGGCGACAAAAATCGTCTGCAGTAATGTCGGGATATAATCCAGAACATCATAGGCGCGCGTGATATTTTCTGTATAAAACTGTGTCGGGATCCAGTTCACTGATGAGTTCAGCAAATCGCCCAGATCTTTGAATGCGTAGGAAATCATATAGATAACTGGGTATAAGAAGATGAAACCTACACTGATCAATAGAGCGTAGGATACGACTTTCATCAATAAACCCATGTCTGAGTTTGTACCGAGCAACCATTTTTTCAACTTGGTGAGTGAGATTTTTTTCTGGATGTGCTCTTGTTTAGGTGGATTACTCTCTATTGTTTTCATAGCCATTTCCTCTCTATCACTTATACTTTCGGTTAAATAAACTTACTACGCCAACGAACACGACCAGGATCAGAACAATCAGCACGAAGTAGATCCAGGAAAGTGCTGACGAATAACCGAAGCCGGTTTCGAGCTGGAACATGTTCGACTGGATATGAGCGATAATTGTATTGAGTGAAGAGACGGAATACATGACTGTCGTGTAGACGATGTTCACCATGATCATTGGGAACAGCGATGGCAGTGTGATTTTCCAGAATCGTTCCCACGCTGATGCCCCATCGATAGAAGCGGCTTCGTAGATTTTTTTATCGACCTTGTGCAAGGCTGCAATGAAAATCAAAATCTGTACACCTGAAAACCATAACAGGATGATCAGGTTGTCAACAATATATACGAAGGAACTCGCCAGCAGGTTATCCATACCGGCCACGATCGCATATACGGCGTTGTCCTGAACCGCATCCAGTGTAGCAATGTCCAGTTCGATCAATTTAGCCAGGACTGGACCGCTGCTGATAATGACGGGCAGGAAGAAGATCGTACGAAAGACGCCTCTGAATTTAATGTTCTGATTTAAAAGCAAGGCGATCATGAGTGAGATGATCACGATCAAAGGAACGGAGACGACGATCTCTCTCAAAAAAGCAATGACCCGATTGATAAACTCGATGTCGCTCGTAACGGCATTTTGATAATTGCTCATACCTACCGACCGAGTCTGAATACCCTCTGTCGTGATCGTTACATCATAGAAACTGAGATAAAATGAATACACAATTGGAAACACCGTTAACGTGATAAACCCTATAAGCCAAGGGAGAATAAACAGATAACCCGCATTATCCGGATTTTTCCTAAACTTTTCAAACATTTACTCTCCTCCTTCACTTATGATAAACGACTGTCCGTCTACTGTGCCAAAATCCGTTACTACCGCTTCTTCTGTATAATTCACTAAAACGTGCACGTCATTTGAGTAAGACACTTTGATCAAACCTTCTTCGACTATTTCTCTGCTTTCTATCGTTGCATCCCTCGTCGCATCCACGACCTGCTTCACTTCTGTATACTGTGTCAGGACAGCCTCTTGCCAATTTTCAAATTGGGAGGTATAGAGGTGACTCGAATCAGTATCGATTAGTGAAAAGGGATCTTCAGTTGTTAAATAAAAGGATGGAAAAGCCCCATACTCGATCGTCTTCAACGTATTTTCTCTTTGATTAGGAACGAAATTAGAGAATGGTGCATAGTAATCGAGGTGTCCTTTCAAAACAATTTGAATAAAGGGCACTGCATCAGTCATATAAATATACCGTGAATTGTCCATGGGTATATCCAGGTAACTGCCAGCTAAATCCCACAAATACGCATTCGGCTCATACAAAGCTGACTGCTTCCCTGTTTGTTCATTCAACTGTTCCACTAAAGCTATCGTTGCCTCTTTATTTTCGCCTCTATCGCTGGCGTTTCCGTTGTTATGGGTTGAGAATAACGCTTTGGGTGTATTCTTTAAGGCTAGGTTAGTCATTCCATAGTCCTCATACTCTGCTAGATCACGTTCCACAAGTTCCTTCGCTCCAGTCGGTAATAAATAGGAGTAAGACGTGTTTTCACTTTCTCTGAAGGTTAAATCACTTGTGTTGATCTGCTCGACATATTCATTGTTGTCAATCTGAGTTGGCCGACTGTATGCTCGTGTGTAATCCGTTTGGAAATGCAGATCGAATCCTAGTTGACTTAGCTCGTCCTGCACCTCGACTGCCTCGTTTTTGCTGCCTAAACGGCTGTCCAGCGGAAACTTGTTTGGCAATTTCCCGGTGAAGCCACCATCGTACCAGCCTTTGTAAACGAGCATGGCTTCATCCATGCCTTCAGCTGACAAGGTTTCTACGTGTTCCAACACATCCGTGATCGAGGTCATGGCGATGTACCGATCCCAAAACAAACCTTCTTCTCGCTCGCCTCCTAAAAATTCAAGACGAATAGCCGGATTCGTTGTGTCCCGGTCGGAAAGCATGCCCGAGTCAAGTAAATAAGCTTGATAGGCTTTAGCCATCCCGACATAATTAGCTGCTTCTTCTTCCAGCAGCTCAAAACGCAATTGAATATCAAACACATTGCGGTTTGCCTGGATACTGTCTATGGCCTGTGTGCCACTACGATTGGTCGGTTGTCTATAGGCCGAACGAAAGATAAATTCAGTGGTCAACCAGTTGAATTCCGTCGACAGCCCTGCTTTGTAAGCCACCAGTTCACTGTACTCTGCTCCCGCTTCTATGATTGAAAACAAGGCATTTTGATCCACACCATGGACAAATCCATAAACCGGCATCGACAAAACATGAGGGGCCTGTGTATCTGTCAAGGACTGCCCGGTCGTGATGCCCTGGTCTTCTCCATAAATGCGTGAGCGATAAGGATAATCCATGCGTGCAGAGTCATCATCAAAACGAACCAGCGCACCCGATCCATCCGGAATAAACTGATACCCGCTCACTTCGTTTTGTTTGGTTGCACCTAAGAACGGGTACAATGACAGGTTTGTCAGTCGAGCGTCTTCTGTCTCTTCAATACTTTCTTCAGGGATATTAACTGTGAAATGGGAACCGTCGATTTTCACTTCGAGAGCCAACTTGATTTCTGAAGGGAACTGGATCGTCGCACTGAAGCCATCGTCCAGATAATCTAAATCGATCAGTGTTTCATCCTCCAACAGATATTCTGTTGATTCCTGATTCCGCTGATTGATGCTGTCGATGGAGACAGCCGACCTTACCAGTGTCTGCCAGGTTTCATTTAAATTCTCTGCTTCGATATCATCGATGGTCGAACTCCATACGTAGTCCGTCTTTTTATTTACGACTTTGATCGCTAGAGAATCTTCTTCAACATATAAGGCAAGCTGTTCGTTTTCAGCCGCTAGCGTGAAAGTAGCCAATGACGGATTCGGGCTTTCTACTTCGCTTAAATCATAGGGCTGTTCGAGGAGTCCTTCTTCATCCTCATTGACAGTATCTTCGACAAGCAGTGAGTCGCCTGCCGTGTCCTGGACCTCTTCTACACTGGAATCGGCCTCACTGTCTTCTTCGTTCGCGTAGGCAACAAAACTCATCGACCCGAGAATCCCGATCGCAATAAATGCTGTAATCATTTGTTTAGACACGTGCTGACACCTCCAGTATAAGTGAGTAGATAAAGTCATATAAATTGATGAATAAGATATACATAATATAAAGTACGATCACGGTAACGAGAGCTGCGAAAAGTGTGAGCAAGATATTCTGTACAATTTTCCAGCTCTCAAAATCGTGCATTTCTTTGATCATGATAACGAGATGGACAGCTGTGTACACCAGCATCACTTGAATGGGGAATTGGAACAAAAAGGCCTCATTCAGAGTCAGGATGTTTGACAACAAAATGACCGGTATGATCCCCACGAGGACCGGAGCGAATGAATAGGCTACGCCCATATACACATCTTTAAACGATCCTTCGCCTTCGGTAATGGTCGCTATCATGTAATTCATACTGATGAGTAATGCAAAAGTCAGGATGAAGATCATAACTAGCATGACTATGTTATAGGTATCCACCAAACGGTAATTGAATATGAAGCCGGTGAAATAGTTGAACAAGATAAATTGAATAAGTAGCACGCCGTACAAGATGCTTGCGGATTTTACCGATGACTTATTCATGTTTTGAATCTCATAAAGCGTATCAAAGGGGTGTCTGAACATTCGAAAGACATAACCCAGTTCTCTCGCCGTTTTGCTTCTGCGACTTCTTTCTCTCAGCATGCGCCACGGAGTCTTTCCGTATTTCCGACGAGTGAGCACATTGACGATCTTCAGTGCAATGAAAAATAAAATGATGGCAAACAGTACCATGCCCAGATTGCGCTGGAACCAGTCGTTTCTAATTTCCCAGAAGGCATTGGAATAGGCCGGGACCGCTTCGGCTGTTCTAAAGGAGCTGAGCGCTCGCCCGTATTCCTGTCTTTGGAAATAGGACTCTCCTAAGGCAAAGCGTGCCATACCAAATGACGGGTTCATATTGATGACATTCTGCCAGTATTCTTCACTGTCCATGTATCTGCCATCTTCATAGAGTATCAAGCCACTGTGGATCTCATCGGCAAATTCGGTCGTTCGCAGTTTGTGGATCAGCTGTGCTTCGGAATCAACGACATACAGTGTCCCGAACTCGTCCACACCAATCGCAGACGGGTTGTTGTAAACACCTAAGCGTTGCGAGCCTGAATCACGCTGGCCGAATCTGAAAAGAATACCTCCGTGATTCGAGTATTCAACGATCTGACCTTGATCAGTCAGCACGTAAAAATTGTTATACAATCCGGCAGCGACATCCACCGCACCAGTGGGTTGGTAAACATCTCTGCCCAGCATATTTGCTCCCGCCACATTTAATTTTTTTATGATTTCTGACTGTGCCGTACTGGTTACCGTGTAAACGATCCCTTTGTTGTCGATATCGATATTCGACGATGCAGGGGGAACGTTTCGAAATACGCGTGCCTGCTGGATCTCCGATAAAAGATTATCGCGGATCACTTGTAAAAAATTGGTTGGTGCTTCGTTGGCGCCGAAGTATCCCAGGAACTCGCCGTCAGGATTCAATTGGATGATCCCGGCAGTGGCCCCTTCTCCGACGATGTACATATTGCCTCTTATGTCCACGGTGATTTTTCTCGGCGTAAACGGTGAGGAGGTCCCAAAAAGCGGCTCCTCAGGTTTGGCAAACTCTGCGAGCAACTCGCCGTCTTCCGCAAACTTAAACACGCGGGCTGCCGATCCGTCTGCGACATAAATATTATTTTCACTATCTAACGCTATTCCTGTTGGTCCAGACAAAACATCTTCGCCAAAACTGTTTAATACTTCTCCGTTAATGTCCATGATGAGAACTTGTCGCTGTTGAGAATCGACGATATAAATGGTCGATTCCTTTATCACGATGTCCTCAGGCGAAGTCATTTGATTACTATACAAAATATCATATGCTTCATAAGCAGTTTGCGTTTCTACTAAATCCCCACTAGGTGCTTGAGAATAGGTTTTATAGGCAGCTGCATCAACCGGGAGTGGTAAAGAAACAAGGATGACGAATAGTAAAAGTAGTGAACTTATTAACTTACTAACTCTTCTCATGTTTACCCTCCTGTATTATTTGATCCCTGAATGGGCCATAGTATCCATTACTTGTTTTTGCATAAAGATAAAGATGACTAAATTGGGAATGAACATGATCAATGAAGCCGCCGCACCTATTCCCTGTCCGGCTACTGCGTTCCCTTGCGTTGCCAGCGTACTCATATAAAACGCGAAGGTTCGTAAACTTTCATTATTGATGAATAGATCTGATATTTCCACATTATTCCAGGTTGCCTGAAAGGCCAGTATGGCAACAGTTGCGATAGCCGGTTTGATCATCGGCAGGATCACACGCCAATATACCTGAAAATCATTTGCGCCATCCATCAATGCCGCTTCCAGCATTTCATCCGGTATTTGATCGATAAATTGCTTGATCAAAAACAGGCCGACCGGCATGGCCAGTGCGGGCAGGATGTGCACCCAGAATGAATTGATCAGGCCTAGTTGTTGAATCACAAAATATCTCGGGATCGAAACAGCTGTGGCAACAAACATTAAAGCGATCGTATTTATTTCAGTTAAAACTTTTTTCATGCGAAACTGTTTTTTCGACAGGACATAACCCGCCATGGTCGCTACGATGATCGTCAGAAAGACAACCACCAGACTCACAATGATACTGTTGAATAAGTACCGGGACATGGGTGTAGCTCCTAGACTCGAACTTTCAAAAAGAGTTCTAAAGTTTTGCCAAGTCGGCTTTTCAACAAGAAATCTAGGAGGAAATGCAAACAGTTCATCGATGGGTTTGAACGCATGATTGAATATATAAACAATAGGCAAGCCCATAAAAACAGCTAATGGGATCAGTATTGCGTAGAACTTGAGTTGACTTTTATGAAAATTCTTTGGATTGATTTGACGACCTTCGAATGATGACATGGTATCCCTCCTATTTTAGTTTTTCTCGCCGAATAATTTTGTTGCAACTTTAGAGAATGAATAGATCAGCAACAGTAACAGGACCGAAATGGCGGCTGCATAGCCCATTTCATACCGGATGAAACCATAATCATCGATATGGTTGACCATCAACTGTCCTGCATTTTGCGGCGTGGGATTGGAGCCTGAGAGGGCAACCCCGATGGCTCCGCCTTGGAACGCCCCGACCACCGCCATAACTGCTCC
Organism: Alkalibacterium sp. f15; assembly: GCF_049389645.1. Taxonomy (GTDB): domain Bacteria; phylum Bacillota; class Bacilli; order Lactobacillales; family Carnobacteriaceae_A; genus Alkalibacterium. The sequence goes on along the minus strand of NZ_CP186540.1, from coordinate 2,037,812 downwards.
GAATAACATTTGCGGTTTCATTGACGGGATCGTTATATAAATGATTTCTTGAAAACGACTGGATAAGCCGTCAAGATAGGCTGCTTCATACACTTCCTGGTTGACGTTTAAAATTCCCGACAACATAGCTAAGAAGCCGACGCCCATGCTGCTCCAAAGGGAAACGACGATCATGATCATCATCAGGTGTTCTGGCGACTGGAGAAATTGAATCGGTTCGGTGACAAAATTGAACCGAATAAGCCAGCTGTTTAAATAGCCGTTCGCATCGCCACTAAAAATGATCGTCCAGAGTACCGACATGGCGACACC